>SLAD01000258.1 GCA_007126995.1 Kiritimatiellia bacterium
CCGGCTTGTGTGCAAAATCGGCGGAGCAATTCAATTCGGTTGTCGCGGGCAAGAATGATCTGGTTCTGCTAAACATTTCGGCCGATCTGCCCTTTGCGGCGGGCCGGTTTTGTAGTTCGAAGGGGTTGGATAACATTGTCACGCTTTCCTCTTTCCGATCGCCCTCGTTCGGCCAGGATTATGGAGTGGAAATTATTGATGGCCCGATGGCCGGACTGCTGAGCCGTGCCGTGATCGTACTCGATGAGAGCAACAAGGTGCTCTACACCGAGCAAGTTCCGGAAATTGGGCAAGAGCCGAATTATGATGCAGCGCTGGCCGCGTTAGGTTGAGCGCGGCGGCGTTGAAGCATAACATCTTGCGATAGCACCATGCACTTGTCTCGCTGAGGTATCCGCGCCTCGCACTGGACGAAGGAGCGACCAGTGCGGCGCGCTCGGTGATCGCGCCCTACCGGTTCCGTGATAGGATATCGGGCGAGTCCCGCAGGTGCGGGACGAGCCGTGGGGTCGCGGTGAGGCGTTTTCAGCCGGGTATCGGCAAGTCCAATCGCCTTACGGCGACCCTATAAGCACTCGCATGCAGGAGTTTGCTGGTGGCCCGCCCGCTGTGGCGGGCCTGGTTCTGTATGCGAGCAGGATGTGCAGAATCAGCTTCCGGAGTCGCTTCCATCTCGTTCTCTTTCCGCTGTCTTTGTCGTAGCTTGCGCTGATCTATTCGTCGGCTTCCGGCCGGAAGTAGACACCGGCCAGCGGCGGCACGGTGATTTCGATCGAGAAATCTTTGCCCTGCCAAGGTTGCGCTTGTGCTGGGAGCCGACCACCGTTTCCAACGTTACTGCCCCAGAAGTGCTCGGAATCGGTATTCAGAATCTCTCGATAATTCCCGGGTAATGGCACTCCAACCCGATACCCTTCGCGCGGCGCGGGCGTAAAGTTGAAGATACACACGACGATATCCTGAGGATCCTTCCCTTTGCGAATGAAGCTGACCAGGCTCTGGTCGCTGTCGTGGAAATCGATCCACTCGAATCCGTCCCATGAGAAATCATCTTCATACAGGGCGGGGATCGAGGTGGATATCCGGTTCAGCTCCCGAATCAGGTCCTGTAGCTTGTTGTGGGGATCCCACTGCGTGAGGTTCCAATCCAGACTCTTATAGCAATTCCATTCATCCCATTGCCCGAACTCCATCCCCATGAACAAGAGCTTCTTGCCGGGATGGGCGAACATGTAGGCGTATAGCGTCCGCAAGTTGGCAAACTTCTGCCACATGTCGCCCGGCATCTTGTTCAACATGTGCCCCTTCCCGTGCACCACCTCATCGTGCGAAAACGGCAGAATGAAATTCTCTGTGAAGGCGTAGATGAGCGAGAAGGTAATGTCGTTGTGATGGTACTTGCGGTAAACCGGATCCTTGCTGAAGTACTCCAGCGTGTCGTTCATCCAACCCATATTCCACTTCAGGCCGAAACCGAGCCCGCCTAGATAGGTGGGACGCGACACCATCGGCCAGGCGGTGGACTCCTCAGCAAACGTGATGATGCCAGGATAGTCGATGTGCACAATCTCGTTGAACTTCTTCAAGAAGGAAACCGCATCCAGGTTCTCGCGGCCACCATACTCGTTGGGAATCCATTCTCCCTCTTTGCGGGAATAATCGAGATAAAGCATGCTGGCCACGGCATCCACGCGGAAACCGTCGACATGATACACATCCGCCCAGAACATGGCGTTCGAGAGCAGAAAACTGCGTACTTCGTTGCGGCCGTAGTTGAAAATCAGCGTGCCCCAATCCATGTGCTCGCCTTTGCGCGGATCGGAATGCTCGTAGAGGTGGGAGCCGTCAAAGTAGGCTAACCCGTGGGCATCTTTCGGGAAGTGCGCCGGCACCCAGTCTACAATCACGCCCAACCCTTCTTGATGGCAGCGATCAATAAAGTATTTCAGGTCATCGGGTGACCCGAACCGCGAGGTTGGCGAATAGTAGCCGATCGTCTGATAGCCCCACGAGCCATCGAAGGGATGTTCGGAGATCGGCAACAGTTCGATGTGGGTGAAGCCGAGGTCCTTGACGTACGGGATCAACTCTTCGGCCAATTCCCGGTAGGTCAGCCAGCGATTGTCATCCGACTCGACCCGCTTCCACGATCCGAGATGGACTTCATACACATTGACCGGCTGTTTCAGCCAATCTGTTTCACGGCGTTTGGCCATCCAGTCCGCGTCGTTCCATTGATACGCGTCAATGTCCCACACCACCGAGGCGGTGCGCGGACGCAGTTCAGCGGCAAATGCGTACGGGTCGGCCTTTTGCGCCACGAACCCGTTCGAGCATTTGATTTCGAATTTATACAGGTCACCCGGCTTCAGATTCGGCACAAACAATTCCCACAACCCTGAACTGCCGCGATTTTGCATCGGGTGATGGCGGCCATCCCAGCGATTAAACCAACCAATGACGCCGACCCGGCATGCGTTGGGCGCCCACACCGCAAAGTGAACCCCCTCCACCCCGTTGACGGTCATCGGATGCGCGCCCATCTTCTTGTACGTGCGATAGTGTGTGCCCTCGCCGTGTAAGTAGAGATCGACGTCACCGATTTGCAGCGGGAACCGATACGGGTCATCCACTTCCCAGACCTCGCCGTCCGTACCGGTGACTTTGTAGCGATAATCGATGACTTCGGCATCAGGGATGTTGACCTCGAAGAGCCCTTGCTTATGCACCTTCTTGGCCGTCCACTTGCGGCTGCCGCCCTTTTCGAGAACCTGAACGGATTTGGCGAAGGGTTGGTAGGTGCGAATCCAGCTTCCGCTTTGTCCTTTCGCTGCCGGGTGCCACCCCAGCATGTCATAGGGCGAGTACCAGTTACCATCCACCAAGGATTGAGCCACGTCTTCAGATACCGACATCTTCATAAACTTCTTCTCCTCAGCAATTCACGAAAGATTGTTCAGGCCTTTCCGTTGCCTACTGGTCCTCGTTCATCCACACGCCATGAGTCAACCACTGATCGCCGCTCAGGGCCATTCTCGACAGAAACGAGATAATGTGATAACTCGATTGGCCATTCGTGTAAAGCCATGAAAAGCAAACACCCCATACGATTACAGTTGGCTCAAGCCCGCCGCATTGTCATCAAAATCGGTAGCCGCGTTCTGATTCAGAAAAACGGGCGTCCGGACCTGCGGCGGATGCGCGCGCTGGTGAAGGATATTGCGGCGTTGCACCATGCCGGGAAAGAACTGGTGGTGGTTTCATCCGGCGCCATCGGGGCCGGCCTGCACGCCTTGGGTATGAGCAAACGCCCCGACAACCTGCCCGACCTACAAATGGCGGCGGCGGTCGGTCAGACCCGCCTGATGAGCCGGTACAGCGCCCTGTTCGCACGGGAATCCTGCCGCATCGGGCAGGTGCTGTTGACGCATGACGATCTACGGGATCGGGCACGCCACCTCAATGCCCGTAACACCATGATGAACCTCTTGCGTCATCGCATCATTCCGGTCGTAAACGAGAACGATGTCGTCGCTGTCGATGAGATCAAGTTCGGCGATAACGATCACTTGGGTTCGCTGGTCGGCATGCTAATCGATGCCGAGGTACTGATCCTGCTGTCCACGGTAGACGGCTTTCGTCGTCCGGTTTCCGCCCGAAAAACCCAGCGCGTATCGCACATCGAGCGTATTTCCGACGACATTCTGGCGCTGGCCCACGGCAAGGGCAGCCTGTTTTCGATCGGCGGCATGCGGACCAAACTCGAATCCGCCCATGATTTCGTCCATCTCGGGCGCTTAGCCGTGATTGCCAATGGGCGCAAGCCCCATGTCTTGCAACGGATCATGACGGGTGAGGACGAGGGCACATTGATCGGCTCGCAAACGGCGACTAGCGATACCGCCAGTCGCAAACGCTGGATCGCGTATTTCCATAAGGCGCAGGGTACCTTGATCGTGGACCAAGGCGCCCGTCGCGCGATCGAGGAACAAGGGCGCAGCCTGTTGCCCGCCGGGATCAAGGCGATCGAGGGGCGCTTCCCGATCGGCGCACTGGTGAACGTCCGCACCGAGAAAGGCGCCCTGATTGCGCGCGGGTTAACGGAGTATAGCAGCGAGGATCTAGCGATCATCAGGGGCCGCAGAACATCCGAAATTGCGACCTTGCTTGGCTCCAAGGATTATGATGAGGTGATTCATCGTGATCATATGCTGATTTTGAATCGGGCCCCGGCTACCGCTGCGGCAACCAACTAAAGTAAGGAGATACGGGTATGGGTTTGCACGAAGACATGTTAGCTATGGGCGACCGCGCCGTCGAAGCTGCGCACCAACTGGCCAGCCTGACGACCCGCAAAAAGAATGCCATTTTGGAAGCTATGGCCGATGAACTGGACGCCCGCCGGACGGAAATCCAGTCTGAGAACGTCAAAGACCTGGAGGCGGGCCAAGCCGCCGGGCTGAGTCCAGCCCTGTTGGACCGTTTGGAACTCAACGATGCCCGAATCGATTCCATGATTAAAGGGCTGCGCGATGTGGCGGTGCTCAAGGACCCCGTCGGCACCAAGATTACCCGCTGGATGCGGCCGAATGGGTTGGAA
>SLAD01000087.1 GCA_007126995.1 Kiritimatiellia bacterium
GATATTAAAGTGCTCTACATGTCGGGCTACACCGCGAATGCGGTCATCAATCGCGGTGTGCTGGAGCCCGGCATCCACTACATCCAGAAGCCATTTTCGGTCTCGGACATTTCCCGCAAAGTGCGTGGCGTGCTGGATTCAACCATTCTGCCTGTGGGCAGGGTAGAGACCTGAGAAGGCTGCCTTGACCGCGCAACCGTCAGATCAGCCGCGCATCCCTGCCGATGTCTACGTCCCTCCTGGCGGTCCTCCCCAGGGTGCGGGGCCCAGTCGCGAGATCTATCAGCAGATGGGGCAGGACGCGATCTTCCGCCTCTGCGCCGACTTCTATGCGGAACTCGAGCAGTCCGAGATTCGGCCGATGTTCAGCGCCGACATGCCGGCCGCCTCAAAGAAATTGGCTGCGTTTCTCGTCGGCCTCTTCGGTGGCCCGCCGTTATTTCAGCAGCTTTATGGACCGCCGCAGATGCGGGCGCGACATCTGCCTTTTGCCATTGATGAACAGGCGCGCCAAGTCTGGCTGGCGTGTTTTCGACGTGTGTTGCAGGATGCCGAGTCCAAATACAACTTTCCCGCCGAGCATCTGCCCGGTTTTATCGCGTTTCTGAGCTCCTTCTCGGCGTGGATGGTCAATCGCAAGCGTGCGACTAACGAATAGTGACAGAATGGCGCATAGCGAGGTTGGGACGCGGGCTCGCGTCGAACTCGCCCGTGTACGCGCCAGCCAGCCATCGTGAACAATTTTGAGTCGTTTGAAGGGGTTCGATGTCGATAGGGCGTGTGTTCAATGGGGAATCCTGATTTTCGCTTCAGGGTTCATTGACAGCGACTTAGCGAAGTGCTATATAGCGCGCTCGCCGACAAAAAATGACGAAATGTTTTAGATCAGGGAGTGTCATGGCCACAAAGAAGAAAGCATCCGCGAAGAAGAAATCAGCAGCAACTGCCCGTAAAGGGGCAAAGATGGCTGCGAAGAAAAAAGCACCGGCCAAGAAGGTAGCTCAGAAAGCTGCGGCGAAGAAGAAGTCGACGAAAAAGACGGTCCGTAAGGCGACCAAGAAGCCTCCGGCGAAGAAGACCGTAAAGAAGGCGGCTGCGAAGAAAACCGTGAAGAAAGCAGCCGCCAAGAAGAAAGCGCCCGCGAAAAAGAAGGCCGTTAAGAAGAAAGCGCCCGTCAAGAAGAAAGCGGTCACGAAAAAGGCAGTGGCCAAGAAGCGTTCGGCGACTAAAAAGGCTGCCCCGAAAAAGACCAGCCGCAAGCCGGCCGCCAAGAAGGCCGCTGCGAAGAGGGCCGCTCCGGCACGGAAAGTCCGTTCAACCAATAAGGCGGCCAAATCCAAAGCTGCGGTCACGCCCGTCAAGCCGGAGCCGGGGCGTCCGCCGCTTCCGCCGGTGCGACCACTCGATATCCGTAAGCCCTCGAAGTCAAAGAAGATCAAGAAGTTGACGGCCAAGGAGCTGAAGGCCTTTCATCAGGCGCTGTTGAATCTCCGTGATCAGGTGGTGGATGGTATTTCCTTCCTGTCCGGTGACAATCTCAATCGTTCCCAGCGCGATGCATCGGGCGACCTCTCTGGTTACAGCCTGCACATGGCCGATCAGGGCACCGACAACTATGATCGCGAGTTTGCCCTGAACTTGGTCGGTTCTGAGCAGGACTTGTTATACGAGATCGATGAGGCGATCCGCCGCATTCAGGCCGGCACGTACGGTATCTGCGAGCTGACGGGCGAACCCATCGAGCGGGCGCGCCTGAAGGTTTTGCCGTATGCCCGCCATTCCGTTGCCGCTCAGGCGGAGATGGAACGCGGTAAGAAGCGCTATCGTCCGTTTGGCCCGACGCTAACCCGGTAACGAATGCTGCCGCTGATTATTACCATTGCGATTACGTTGCTGGATCAAGCAACGAAGCTCTGGGTGCGCGCGGATTTCCGATTGTACGAATCGCGAGAATTGATCGACGGATTCTTCTATTTCACCTATGTCCGCAATCCCGGTGCGGCTTGGGGCCTGTTCGGGGGGCATAATACCTTCCTAACCGTGCTATCGCTGGCGATGTTGATCGTAATCTTCGTGTTCCGGCGCTCTTTCCTGAGTGATACCTGGGAGCATCGCTTGGCGTTGGGGCTGATGGGAGGCGGCATCCTCGGCAACCTCATGGACCGCGTCCGCTGGGGATATGTGGTCGATTTTCTGGACTTTCGTATCTTTGGTTATCATTGGCCGGTTTTCAACGTGGCCGATACGGCCATCTGCATCGGTGTGGGAATCTACGTGATTTCCTCCTTCTGGCTAAATTCACACCCCTTACATGACCATCGCAAATCAACCGCCTCTTCATGAAGCATGATCTGTATGTGTTGGCGGGAGCAACGGCGACCGGCAAGACGTCGGTGGCCCATGTACTGGCGCGCATGCTGGATGCGGCAATACTCTCAGCCGATGCCATGCTCATCTATCAAGGGATGGATATCGGCACCGCCAAGCCCACGCCCGCAGAACGGGCCGGTTTGACTTACGGCGGACTGGATTGTGTCACCCCCGACCAGTCCTTCAGCGTCGGGCAGTATCGCGATGTGGCGCTCGCGTTCCTCCGTTCCCTGCCGGATCAACAGCCGGTTGTCGTGGTGGGCGGCACGGGACTCTACATCAAGAGTCTGTTGGCTGGTCTGGACCCCATGCCGCCGGTTGATCCGGCGGTCCGTCGTGAGGTTGATCGCGTCTACGAACAGGGCGGGGTCGCCGCGTTGCAGGCGGCCTGCCAAGCGGAGGCACCGGAACGCTATGCCAGCCTGAAGGATCCCGCCAATCCGCGCCGCCTCTCGCGTGTGCTGGAATTGGCGCGGATGGGTGTTCCTGCCCAGTCGGCATGGCAACGCACCATGAAAGGACGTTGCGCCATTTTACAGCGTGAGCGCGCGCAGCTACATCAGCGCATCGAGCGACGTGTCGAGGACATGTACGCACACGGGCTGGTGGCGGAAGTCGAGTCCTTGTTGCAGCGCTGGCCCAACTGGTCGAAGACGGCGGCCATGGCGATCGGTTACCGCGAGGCGCGGGCACGATTGGCGGGCGAGCTATCCGAGGCTAAAGCGAAAGCAGAGACGGCGCGTCGCACGCGCCACTATGCCCGTCGCCAACAAACGTGGTTCCGCCATCAATTACCGCAGGACACGATTGCGGTAGTGGAGACGGATACCCCCGATGACATTGCCGCGCGCGTTGCGCAATCCTGGAGAACACATGGACCCTGTGAATTGGCCAACTGATCCGCGCAAAGAATCAGCTTTGCTGGTCGGCGTGCAGCATCGCGGGCAGACCGGGGCGGATCTTGAGGATACGCTGGAGGAGCTGGCTCAATTGACCGATACCGCAGGCGGCGTGGTGGTCGGACAATTTGTCTGTCGGCAGGATCACCCGCATCCCGGACATTACATCGGTAAAGGCAAAGCGGAGGAAATCGCGGAATGGATCGCAACCCACAAGCCGGCGACTGTGATCTTTGATGACGAGCTGTCCCCGGCGCAGGGCCGCAATCTGGAGAAGATCTTTAAGACAAAGGTCATTGACCGCACCCAAATGATTCTCGATATCTTCGCCCAGCACGCCCGTACGAAAGAAGGTTGCCTACAGATTGAATTGGCGCAGCTGGGTTACCTGCTGCCGCGGTTACGGCGCATGTGGACGCACTTGGAGCGGCAAAAGGGCGGTATCGGCATGCACGGCCCCGGCGAGTCGCAATTGGAAACGGACCGCCGTCGCATTGAGGAGCGCATGGCCCGCATCCGCAAGGACCTCACGCAGGTGCAACGACATCGCCAGGAATTGCGACGCGGTCGACGGCGACACGGCTGGGCGCTGGCTTCCTTGGTCGGCTACACCAATGCCGGCAAGTCGACCCTCTTAAATGCGCTTACCGATGCCAACGTGAAGGCCTATGATCAGCTCTTTGCCACGCTCGATCCGACCACTCGACAGGTCGAATTGCCGGACAATCAATCCATTTTGCTGACGGATACGGTGGGTTTCATCCGCAAACTACCGCACGGGCTGGTGGAGTCTTTCAAGGCGACCCTGGAGGAGGTGGTCGAAGCCGATCTCTTGGTGCACGTGATCGATGCGTCGCATCCCGGCGTGGAGAAACAAATCAAGGCCGTGCATGCCGTCTTGGAGGAAATCGGTGCGGGCGAGAAGCCGGTCTTGAATGTGCTGAATAAGGTCGACCTGCTGGAGGACAATTCCGAAATCCTCTTCTGGCAGCAGGAGCACCGCGAAGCGTTACCGATTTCCGCGGCCCAGGGCGTCGGGCTCGATCGCGTGGTCGATGCCGTGCGCGAGCATCAGCGTGGCGGCAGCCTCGATCTCACCCTCCGCGTTCCCGTTTCCGATGGCAAGGCGTTGAACTTTCTGGAGAACCGCGCCACCGTCCACGACCGCACCTACACGGACCAGAGCGTCACCCTCCGCCTGACCATCGGCCGCCGACAGCTCGACCAACTCCGCGCCACCGGCAGCCGCTTCGAAACCCTCACCCCACAACCGTAAGCCGCGCCCGGCCCGGCGAGAGTGGTTTGTCGCCCGGAGCGGAGCCA
>SLAD01000162.1 GCA_007126995.1 Kiritimatiellia bacterium
CTCCGCTCCGGCCAATGGCGCGCGCAGGGCGTTGTCGATGGGACTGTCCCAGTCCCCGAAGTAGGATCCAAAGAAGGCGGTGAAGACAACGAGACTGTTCTTTGTTTTGAAATCGGCCGAGCTTCCAACACCTCCGATGCTCGTGTAGCCGCTGGCGCCGCCACCGTACCCCCAAAGATAAGCGTTGCCCTCAACCGTGGGGAACCAGTTGCCGGAAGCTGTAACATGGGCAGGCCCGAACATGGGCACAAACCCGCGCCACGCCATGGATGCGGGAGACTCATTGTTGCCCAGCACCCCAAAAGAATCCCGGATCAGCGCACGTCGCGGTACACTGCCATAATCTCCCAAACGATGACGGAATTCGTGGTTCTTGCGCAGATAGTTACGGAGCAATTCCGTCTCATTTTCGCCTGCTCCAAAACCGCTGAGATTGGCCATGTCGATGCGTCCAATGGCGATGTTGGCGTCGGAGGGGAGATTGCTTTGATCGAATTTCCCGTCACCGGGCACGTTATGATTCCGCGCTTGCGAGGCCCCGGTGTTGTTGACCGTTTCATCCGTCCACGTGCCGGTCAGGTCGGCGTAATAGGTGTCGGCGGGCCAGGCGCCGTAATGATCGGGACTGTGGCCGTCCGGCGCAATCAGGCCGGAATACGGCACAGGAATCCGTCCCAGCAATATCGCGGCTTTCACCGCATTGGTTTCCGCGTGGTAGATCGTCTGCAACTTCGCGCGCACGGAGGGAGGCGGATCGGAAGGCGCCGCCGTTTCGGTAACGACATCCCATCCATCACCAATCAGGTCCAGCTTGAAGCGATCAATCTCTTCCGCTAAAGCCGCTTGCTGCGTCGAGTCGATCAGCAAAATCACGGTGCCGCGCTGATCCAGCAAGGGCACATCAATGCCCGTAATCGTGTAACCGCGCGCATGGAAGCTGGTAAATGGGTCTAGATATCGGCGAAAGACGCGGTACTCATACCGCACGCCGCCGGCGACATCGCTGTCGACAAAGGAGGTGGCCGAGGGAGCCGGATCGTTACCGAGATACTCCCAAGTAGTGGAGCCGGCGACGCGGCGATGAACGTAAAAGTAGTCGACCGGATGCGGGCTCTCTTCCCACCGCAACGTGATCTGCGGAGGTGAAACCTGTGTTTCTGCGTAAAGCTGCACGGCCCGCGACGCGCCGGTCTGGGCCTGCACCGCTGACCAGCCGCTCAATATCATCAGACCCATCAGCGCCCACACCCGCACATACCCGGATCGACAGTTTGCATTCATAGACTACCTCTCATCCATATCAAGGGGTGGCGTAAACGCTCACCGGAAGGCGGGAGTTAAGTGCTTCCCATTCCCGCAGGAGACGGGGGAAGCAGCGGTCGATCATAGAAATAAATCGCATGCTCATCGCGATAAAGGGAGGATAGATGTCCACCCAAACGAGTCAAGGCGGTGGGCGCGAATTTTGGCTTAACGTTAACAATCCCCGCCACCCGTTAGGACGTGGCCGTCAGCCCGAACATCCGTTGTTTCAGATCAAGGTAGTAGAGATAGTTTTCCTGACTCACGTCCGGCGGGCAGCGATGGTCGACGTGGGGGATGAAGCCGCCCCGTTCCACCCAAGGGACCAGACTTTCCAGGTAGGCTTTGATCTCCGCGGGGCCGGCGATGAGCGGACGTTTGTCCACGCCGCCCATCATGCGCAAGTCCGGCCCGTATTCCCGTAGCACGTCCGCCGGATGCCCGCTGCAACTGACCTCGAAGGGAAACAGTGTGTTCAGGCCGCACTCCAAAAAGATCGGGATCAGGGCGCGGATATCCCCGTCCGTGTCCGTATACCAGATATCGAGGCCGGCCTGCTTCAGCTTGGCATGAATGCGTTTGTAGCGCGGCGCGACTACGCTCTTGAAGAAATCAAGCGTGACCAGTGGGCCGCTCTTGAAGCAGATGTCCTCCCAGCCGGATGCAAATTCGAAGGTGAGGTGCGGCAGGACCTGGTCGAGATAATCTTCAACCAAGACGCAATACGTCTCCACCATGTCTTCCACCATGTCCGGATAGTCGAAGCAGGCGTAGGCCAAGCCTTCAAAGGTCAAGATATCCCGAATACGTCCGATCATCGAGCTGCAGTGGACGCCGAGCGGATAGTCGCGCGATTCAGGATGCTGCCGTTGCAGCGCGGCCACATCCACCCGGCGCGCGGGATCGTCCCGCCGGAACCGCTCCTCCTTGAGGCGTTTCCAGTCGTCCGGGGTGGTCACAGAGGATTGCAGAAAATGGGGAATGGTCTCGTGTCCATCTTTCGGCGTTTCGGCCAGCAACCCTTCCTCGTTTCGGATGATAACCGTTTCACCCCGGTCCTCAATTACTTGGCGCTCAAAACGGGGATACATTTCCAGCGGTCGCACCTCGGCTTTGCGGTCGAACCGCAGGAAGGGATCCGCTGCGTCATTGTCACGGATTCCGTTGTCCCGAAACATCGGCCAGACATCGAAGTTCTCGTCCCAATAGCCGAATTCGCAGTTGAACGATCGGTCAACGGATTCGTAATGCATCTGCCGCCGGAACCGTTCCCGGTCCGTCATCGTGCCGGGCCATTTGTGTGGGCGTTCGAATGTGTGCGCTTGATCGTTCATTTTTTCCTCGGAGTTGTGAGGCGGTTCGACTCAGTGTACCCCGCCGCCGAAGCCGTCGCCGCAGGGGCCGCCACTGGTATCCGCCGCGACACGGCTGACCACCTCGCCGCTCATGTTTACAATCGGATGATAATAGTTCGATACCGATTCGCTGGCGTCGTCGATGTAATGCCCGATGAACGTGCGCCGGTAGCGGTCGGTGGTCCGGTTCGGGCCGGACCCATGGATCAGTTGACCGCCGAAAAACAACGTATGCCCACGCTTCACCGGCACCGGAATCGGCTCCTTCCCTGACGGGAAGCCCGTGATGTGACTGTCCTCGTAATTCCGCCACTTGGCTTTCCCGGTCTCGGGGCAAAGGATTTCCTCGCGATGTGAGCCGGGCACCACGCACAGACAGCCGTTCTCCGTGTCCGTGTCGTCAATCGGCGTCCAGGCCGCCATGCAGGCATGTGGCTTGGCCAGCAAATAGAAATTATCCTGATGCATGCCCTGTCCTTTGGCGCCCGGCGGCTTGTAGTAGTACATGGTCTGGACACCCAACGGAGCCCGCCCGAACAGCGCCTCGAGCACCTCGGCGACAGACGGATGCAAGAGCCAGTTCATCGCTTTCTGACTATAGCGATGCGGATGCATGGCGCGCACTTGACGTTCACGCGGATCAATTTCTTCAAACGTGGTGCCCTTGTCAAAAACCGCCTGCCCGCAGCGTTTGTATTCCTCAAAGAAAGTTTCGATTCCGGTCAGGTCGTCCTCGCTAAACAGATTGTCGACAATCACGAACCCTTGCGTCTCGAATGTTTCGCGCAAATCCTGCCATTGGTTGCCCATAGTCCAACCTCCTCTTCTATTCTCCCGATTCATTATTGGTAGCGAAACCTTGCACCGATTCCCGCTAAAAAGGAATAGGCCGGACGGCTAATTACCTATAAGATTCTGCTATGTCGTTACGACCCATAGCGCCCCATACACCGGTAAAATTGATCCGGGCGGACGAATTCAGCGGCGGGCCGGGCTATGCCACATGGCGACCGAAGGGGTCCGGGGATTGGTTGCTGATCTACACCTTGGCGGGCAGTGGCCGGGTGGCTACCGCTACCGGCGCAATCCGCGTCAAAGCCGGCAGCGGGGTGCTGTTTCGCGCCGGCGACCCGCAAGACTACTGCACTTGGCCGGGCGCGGACTCATGGGTTATTCGCTGGGCCCATTTCCAGCCCCGTCCGCATTGGGCCGCGTGGCTCTGTTGGCCGGAACCACTCAAGGGGGTGCTGCATTTCCAATTGCGCGATAGCGCCACGCGCGAACAAGTCGCCACGGCTTTGCTGGAGGCGATCCGGACGCATCGCCAAGCGGATTTGCTCGGTGCGGATTTTGCCGCTAATGCCTTGGAGCGCGCCTTTCTACTGATTCACTCGCAACAGGGACCGGTATTGGACGCCCGCGTCCGGCTGGCGCTGGATCATATGGCCACGCACTTGGACGCCCCTCTCGCGCTGGCGGATCTGGCTGCGGTGGCTCGTCTCTCGATTTCCCGCTTCGCCCACCTGTTTCGGCAACAGACCGGTTTCGCGCCCAGCGCGTACGTGGAACGAATGCGTTTGCAGCGGGCGGCGGACTTGTTGCGCAGCTCGGATTTGGCCATCAAGGAAATCGCCGCTGCCTGCGGCTACGATGATCCGTTTTACTTTACCAATCGTTTTCGCCGCCTCTATCGAACGAGTCCCAGCGCATATCGAGCGCGTCCGTCCGGACGACGCGGCGTGCGCGGACAAGGTGGTAGAACGGCCTCGACGGCATGAAGCCTTGATTTTTCACGCGCACTCCGGCTAATCTCGCGCCATGAGCGAGCGACGAACCAGTCTCTCGGATATTGCCCGGGAGTTGCATACCACGCCAGCGACCGTCTCAATGGCGTTGCGGAATGATCCGCGTATTTCAGAGCGAACGCGCAGGC
>SLAD01000299.1 GCA_007126995.1 Kiritimatiellia bacterium
AAGAATTCTGGGTGGAATTGGATGTGGCGCAATTGGAAGCCTTGAATCTGGCGCCGGTTGAGGTCGGGCGGGCATTGGCGGCGCGCAATATCAATCTGCCGGGGGGGCGCTTACGGGAAAACGGGCGCGAACGGATCCTGCGGACGATCGGCCAGTTTCAGGACGAAGCCCAAATTGGCGACGTGATCGTGCGGTCCAATCCGGACGGCCATCACGTCCGCGTGCGCGATGTGGCCACCGTCAGCCGGACCTTCGCGGAAGCCGATTATTTTATCCGCGCCAACGGTCATCGCGCGGTCGTGCTGGACGTGAAAAAAAGGGAGCGAGCGGACACGATTGATACCGTGCAATCCGTCCTGGCTGTGATCGCCGCGGAACGCGATCGACTGCCGGAGCACATCGAGCTGACGCTGGTCGACGACGAGTCCTACTACGTCCAGCGGCGCTTGCAGGTACTCAGCATCAACGGACTGCTGGGCATGTCCTTTGTGCTGATCTGTTTGTTTATATTCCTGAATTTCCGGGTCGCGCTGATCACGGCCATCGGCATCCCTTTTTCGTTTCTGGCTGCTTTCCTGTTGATGAAATTCTATGGCGTGACCATCAACATGATGACCATGTTTGGCCTGATCATTGTCCTGGGCATGGTGGTCGATGATGCCATTATTGTCGGCGAAAACATCTTTCGTCACATGGAAATGGGCAAAACGCCCCGGGCCGCGGCCATCGAGGGGACACAGGAGGTGATGTATCCCTTAATCACTACGGTGTTGACCAGTTGTGCCGCGTTTTTACCGCTCATCTTTGCCCCCGATATCTACTCGGAATTCCTCAAGTGGCTGCCCATCGTCGTGATCATGGCCTTGGCTGGATCCCTCTTCGAGTCACTCGTCATCCTGCCCTGTCACGTGGCCGATTTTGTGCCCGCCTTCAAGCCTGAGCAAGCGGATCCATCCGGCCATCGGCATGCCCATCGCTGGATGAATTCGTTGATCGCCACCTACACGCGCACGTTGCGCGTGATCCTGCGCTATCGCTATCGTTTCCTGATCAGTGTGCTGGCCGTATTCCTCGCAATGGGGGCGTGGTCCTACCGCACCATGCGGATCGATATCTTTCCGGCCGATCTGATCGATATTTTCTTTGTTCGTCTCGCGGTTGCCGAGGGCACCCAGTTGGAGCAGACCGGCGAGGTGGCTGCGCTGGTGGATGCCGTCATCCAACAATTGCCGACCGAAGAGCTGCACGCGACCTTGACCTATGTCGGCGGTCATGTGGACGTCCTCGGCGCGCTCAGTTCGCGCGGCACCCACTACGCGTCCTTGGTGGTGCATTTGAAACCTCAGAACAAGCGGGCGCGACCGACACGCCAGATTATCGATGAATTGCGCGCCAGCCTGTCGGATGTCGAGCGGGTGAAGCATATCGAGTTTGAGCCGCTGAGCCCGGGCCCGCCGGTCGGCCGTCCGCTGGAAGCCAAAATCATCGGGCCTGATTTCGCCGTCTTGGAAAGGCTGGCGAGCGAGATGCGGTCGTTTCTCGAACAGCAGGCGGGCGTGCAGGATATCATGGACGATTTTGCGGCGGGCAAGGAAGAGCTGCATGTGCACATTGACCAAGATGAGGCGGCCCGGCTCGGACTCGATCTGCGCACCATCGCCCAGTCGATCGCTGCGGCCTTTCAGGGGATGGAGGCGACCGACGTGCGTGAGGGCCGGGAAGAATTGACCGTGCGCGTGCGCCTGGCGGAGCCGGAGCGGAATGATCCGGCCTCGCTGAGCCGCATCAAGGTGCCCAATAATCAAGGGCGCCTCATTCCGCTGGCGACTGTGGCACGGATCAATTATGAGATCGGTTTGCCGACGATCGAGCATTATATGGGCGAGCGCGCCATCACCGTCAGCGCGGATGTCGACACGCGCGTGACTTCTTCCGTGGACGTGAATCGCGCCATCTTGGCCGAGTTCGGCGACCTGCATGTCGCGCATCCCGGTTATCGATTGGTGCTTACGGGCGAGTGGGAGGAAACGCAAAAGTTGATTGCGTTCATGCAGTTCGCCTTCACGATTGCCATCCTGTTGATTTTTTCGATTCTCGTTGTGCAGTTCAATTCGCTGTTTCAGCCCTTCGTCGTGATTTTATCGATTCCGCTGGGATTGATCGGGGTCACCTTGGCGCTCATCCTGCACGATATGCCGATTAGCGTGATGGCCCTGATGGGCATGGTCGGATTAGCCGGTGTGGCTGTGAACGATGCGATTGTTTTGGTAAAGTTCTTCAATCGTCGGCGCGCGGAGGGGGCTTCCGTGCCGGTGGCAGTGTTTCAGGCGGCGGAGACACGATTCCGGCCGATTGTCTTGACGACGGTGACCACCATGAGCGGCCTGCTGCCCGTGATCTACGGGTGGGGCGGCTATGAGCCATTCATCGCGCCGTCTGCCGTCACACTGGGATACGGCCTCTTGTTCGCCTCGTTCCTGACCCTGTTCGTCGTGCCCTGCCTCTACTATGCGGCCAGTGATTTGCGCGAACGGGGGGCACGGGGCGTGCAGCGACTGCGACGACAGGAAGACGTCACGCGCTGATCGATTGCGGCAGCGTGATGTTCTCGCTGGCAATCCGCTTCATCAGCTCGTTGTACAGACTTAGACTAATCCAGGCATCGGTGGCGGCGTAATTGATCTGTGCGTCGCTCAATTCCTGGCGGCTCCAATTGGAGCATTGCGCCTTTTTCGAGATCCGGAACCCGAAAAGGGCGGCGGCCAGACCGCGTAACCCCTGGTTTTTGATGCGCAAAGCCTTGGCCAGCGGCTCCAAGGGTACGAATCCGTCCGGCTCAAAATCGGCCAGTTGACGCAGTTGTTTGAGGTCATAGTCGAGCGAAACACCCGTTTTAAGGACGGTGGCATCGCCCAACAGCGCCTGCAAGGGACCCGGGATGTGGTGCTCCTCCAACTGGAAGAGATATACCCGTTTGGCGGCGGCCAACTGAATCAGGGAAGGCAGGTAGAACTCGCCTTTACGGAAGGAAGGGCGCGTTTCGGTGTCGAATCCCAGCACGGGTTCACGCCGTAACGCATCGCACGCCTCCTGACAGCCGGATTCCCCGCGCACGAGCGTGACCGGACCTTCATAACGGCTGATCGGCAGCGCATTAATGTCTTCCCGCGTCAGCGCGATCGCATACTCGGGTTCCGCTTTCGCCGGCTTCTTCGGTGCTTTTGTCGTTTCTTGTGTCGTCATGATGTTGTAAGAAGTTGCGAACACGCTAATGATGCCAACGAGAAAATCAATTGAAAAGGAGTAACATGCAGACAACCGAACAATGGCAGGCCTTGCAGCAGCACCATGGGGCCATCAAGGACCGGCATTTACGCGATTGGTTTGAGTCCGATCCCGACCGGGCCGGCCGGTTTTCACTCGAAGTCGATGGTCTCTTTCTGGATTACTCCAAAAATCGCATTGAGCAGGAAACGCTGGACCGGCTGATCGCCCTGGCTGAGGCCGCTGGCGTCAAGGAAGCCGCCGCCGCGATGTTTCGGGGTGATCGGATCAATCGCACGGAGAACCGTTCGGTTCTGCACGTAGCCCTGCGCAATCGCGCCAATACCCCCATCCAAGTCGACGGACAGGACGTCATGCCCGAGGTCAATCGGGTGCTGGCGCAAATGGCGGACTTTGCGGAGCGCGTACGTTCCGGTACCTGGCGCGGCCACACCGGCAAGCCCATCCGCACGATCATCAATATCGGCATCGGCGGCTCGGATCTGGGGCCTGTGATGGCCGCCGAGGCCCTTAAGCCGTACAGCCTGCGCGATCTATCGGTACGGTTCGTCTCGAACGTGGACGGTACGCACCTGGCCGAGGCCGTACGCGACGCGGATCCGGAGCAAACCCTGTTCATCGTCGCGTCCAAGACCTTCACCACACAGGAAACGATCACCAACGCCGAGAGCGCCCGTGAATGGCTACTGAACGGACTGGGCGGCGACACCGCCGCTGTGGCCCGTCATTTTGTGGCGGTATCCACCAACGCGGAGAAGGTCAGTGCGTTCGGGATCGATACCGCCAACATGTTCGAGTTTTGGGATTGGGTCGGTGGCCGCTACTCGCTCTGTTCGGCGATCGGATTGGCGCTGATGGTCGCGATCGGGCCGGACCATTTCACCGAAATGCTGGATGGATTTCATGCCATGGACCGGCATTTCGCCACGGCGCCGTATGCCGCGAATATGCCGGTGATTCTGGCGCTGCTGGGCATCTGGTACAACAATTTCTTTGGCGCCGAGAGCCATGCCCTGCTGCCGTATGACCAGTATCTGGCCCGCTTCCCCGCCTACTTCCAGCAGTGCGACATGGAAAGCAACGGGAAATACGTCGATCAGGAGGGTCGGCCTGTGCGTGTCCAAACCGGCCCGATCATTTGGGGCGAGCCGGGCACCAACGGGCAGCATGCCTTCTATCAATTGCTGCATCAAGGCACCAAGCTCGTGCCGTGCGACTTCATCGGATTTCATCATTCCCAGAACCCGCTGGGCGATCATCACGTCAAACTAATGGCCAATTTCTTCGCGCAGACTGAAGCCTTG
>SLAD01000189.1 GCA_007126995.1 Kiritimatiellia bacterium
ACCACAAAGGAGTTCTCGGGACTGATACCCTGTCCCCGAATCATAAAATTCAGATTGGTAGGATTCAGCAGGAAGGGGGTAATGACGCGAGCACCTGTCTCATCGAAACGCAAGGATGGCGGTCCGCTGGAACTTGCGACAGAGGTATACGTCCCGATATCGGGCGTGAACACCCACCCGGACGGGGGTGACGGCGCGCCATCAAACCCTTCATCGATAAAGGCAGCCAAATTGGCAATCTCGTTGGTTTCGCGGATGTTACGGATGCGAATCTGGTGCGGCGTGTTCTGGAAGAAGAAACGGGAATAGGTGTCCCACGAGCCGCTCTCCACCGCGCCGATATTCGAGATCGTGTCCAATACCGTCCAATCGACGCCATTGGTGGAGGATTCCAGGCTCAACCCGACGGTATTGATCCCGCTGTATCCGCGTCGATACGAGAAGCTGATGGTGCCATATCCGTTACTGAAGACGGGCGAGAGCAGGTAGTTGCTGTCGGCATCATCGCCGAAGATCTGCGCGCCCTTGCCGCTGACAGAAATCGCGGAGGAGACGATACCGGTGCAGACATTCCAGTTCAGGAACATGTGGCAGCCTGCATTGGTGGCGGACGCATCCCAATCATCGAAATTCATGATGCGCGGGGCGTCCGAAGGCAATGCCACAGCCACGTCGTCGATGATGATCCGGTTGGTGCTGCCGCCGCCGTGCACGATGCGGACAAAGTGTGGAGCGGGCAGGTTTTGGAACACGTCTTGGCGCACAAAGCCGGTGTTAAAGATATTCGAAATCGCGGCCACCTCGGTCCACGTGGTGCCGAGGAACGACACCTGGACGGAAAGATGCACGCGGTCCTCGGACGCCGGTCCTTCATCGGGATCGCCTTGATAGCCATGGCGATAATAGAAAGAGATGGACCCGACCCCGCCTTGGAAGCGCGGGCTTTGAATATAGGATCCCTCGCCGCTCAGGCTGGCCGCGTGACCGGACCGGGAAAGCGGCACTTCCTCCTCACCGAACATATAACTCTCGACGGCCTTGCCGGTGCAGAGCTGCCAGCCGGAGAAGCTGTAGCAGCTATCAATCGTTGCGCCCGTCCAGGAGATGGAGTTGAAGTCCTCAGAGCGCCGCGCCACGGTGGCTTGCAGATTGGCATCGTGGAAGCGGAAGGTGGCGGAAGGTCCGACGTCGGTCGCCTCCACTACAAAGCGCGCCCAAGCGGCGTTGTTGGGCGCCGCGCCGGCAATCGATTGCCGGGAATAGGTGTTGGTGATGCCGGTCAGATCACGCGTGAAGACGGCCACCTGATTAAAATCATAGTCGAGGTATTCCAAGCGCAATTGCTGATTGCCGGCGGTCCAGCCGGCCTCTGCCGCAAACAGCGCGTCCGCCTCGTAGGTCAAGCCTGGCTCTACCGGTACGCGTTGCCACCATTCCCCTGCCGTCTCACCGGACCAGCCCCCATAAATGGCTGCAAACGTGCCGGGCGCCGGGGGTACCGGAGGATCCCAAGTCGAGTCGCCGCGGGCGGTGCCGCCCGAGACGCCGCCATGAATGGTGGGGATTCCCGACTGCCAGTAACGCGCATTGTTGCCCGTACCCGCGACCGAAAAATCGCTATTTTGGAGGAGATTGGTGCCGACATTATTGAGCGCGAATACGGCAAACTGGCGGGTCGAAGAGTTGAAGAGGAAACGGATCTGATCGCTACCCGTGTTGTTGACGATCGGGATATCGCCGTGCCGCGATACCGCCCGCGCCGCCAACGGCAGGGTAGAGTGCGGGACGCTATTCATGCCCCAGTCCTGGGCGAAATTGGGGGTGGCAAACTTGAAAGCGAAGTTGGTGCCCGGAATCGTCAGGTCACCCTGCCACCAGTTATCGGCCACGAGCGCCATATTCGGCGTCAAGGTATCGAACCCATTAAAATCGCCCGCAATATTGACTTGGGCAAACGAGGAGGTTTGCGCCTGAACAACTCCCGGGAGCGCGATCAGGCCAGCGAGACAAACGGCCAATATAGTTCGAGTATACTTCATAGATTCAGCGGCTCCTTCACTCACCCCCCGTGCCATACAAGATACCCCTGCTGAACGGGGGCTGTCAAAGCGGTTTACCTCGATTTCGTGTACCCCCCCAGCACACTAATCCTCCAGCGGATCGGTGATCCAGTGGAAATACTGGACAAAGCTTTCATAGGTGCGGTTCCCGATCGAGTCTGTGGTGCGGAACGGATCACGCCAAATGACCGCTACCGCACGTTGATCGGAGGCCACAAAATCATCCCGATTGGCTTGATGCTCGCTGTCGTCTGGGTCATAACCACGCACAAACACCCGCGCGGCCACAAAGATGGTGAACAGGTTGTTACGCGTGCCCAGCACGCCGAGCGAGTTGCGCAACACACTTTCGCGAATGAATTTGTCGTTATTGGCGTTGTACCCACTCAAGACAGCGTTCATCAAGGCGGGGGTCCAGGCTCGACCGATTTCGGACATGTTGACAATCGGGCCGTCTATCCCGGTCGTCTCGTCAATCAGGGCATCGGCCAACTGGCGCGCCATCGAGTCGGTTACCCATTGGTTTTCCACGATGGATTGCGTAGGATAACGCTCAACAGGGGCCTGCCATACCGCCGCCATTAGGGCATTGGTTTGGCGGCTATTGACGTTGACCAGACCGCGCCGGACACTTTCTTCGTGAACCGTGAGGCGATCCAGCAGCGTGCTGAAATCTGAATCGGCATCCAACAACGGGACCGTTGTCCAAGGGCGGGTCGGGTCAAAAAGCAGATACCCGATTTCTCCGACCGACTCCAGCGGGCCACGACGCGCGTACATCCAATTGATTTCATCGGTGGAATAGCCGTATTGTCCCGTTTCGGCATCAATCCGCGGCGCATTGCGCTCGCCGGGCGTCGGTGCGACATTGTCCCAATGCAAATCATTAGAGGGATCCCAATTAATGCGGGGATCGTTGGCCGAGGCGCTCACCGCACGGATCTCACCGTTGGGTCCAATGCCCAATGGATCTTCATCCAACAACATCGGCGGCTGCTGCCCAAAAATACGCAGTCGTTCGACCGGCCACGGTCCGAAGACGATATCGACCGGGTCCCCGCCTTGGACGACACGGATCTGAGCAGCGTCAAAGGCAACCTGAAAAGGTAACGGCGGACCGGACGGGAAGGTTTGCACGCCATCGTTATCGGTTATCTCCTGATCTTGTTGGAAGACGAAGCGCGTAAGCTGAAAGGACTCCGCCTCCGGCACAAAGTTTGCCGGCGTCGGACCAGACACCTGATCGGGTGGTCCCTGCATACCGGGATAAGGCGGCAAAACCGTGAAACTCAACCCATCGATTTCAACGCTGAAGGGCGCCGGATCAAGTGGGGCCGGGAAAGGATACCACGTTTCGATCGTAATGTGGGCCGTGTGCCGCAGAATGTCAGGGGGGCCCTCAATTAACTGCACGGTGTTGCTCATGATCACTTCGTTGACCATCGGTACCGGCTTGGCGCTGAAGCGACGGAATCGCTCGTCATCGCTGGCGCCGAAGGGAACAAGCCCTTCATCCGCGTAATCGTAGAGCGCCCGGATAAACATGCCTCGGTGGTCGGCGTCATCGATGGCATCGCCAATGGCGTCATCCAATTCACCCAGGTCCCATTCCGCCGGGTCGCCCCCGATGTACACCACATTGTCCACCGCATCCCATTCCCCGTCCGGTCCCAACTCGCCATAACCGCGCGGATAACGGGAGAAGACATGCAGGTGATCCGCCATGGAAGCCGTTAGCTGGCGCAGGGCAAAGGGCGCCCCCACCTGCAAGTCTCCTGAACTCGTGAGATAGTACAGCTCCGGCACACTTTCAAAGCGCCGGAACACGTTGCGGTAGGTATGCAGCGTATTATTCGCGACCTCCGGCAGGACCTGATCATGAAACCGGATTTCCCTCGGCGAAAAACCACGCAAACGTGGTCGATCCTCGCCTTCCCGCGCGCCGATCACGTTGGCGTCGAGCAATCCGGAATTGTTGACCACGAGAAAGGCGTATTCGCCGTAGAAATCGTCGGTGTCCGCATCCTCCAACGGGAGCCACGCGACGCCACCGTTGTTTACGCCCAAGGCGTTCAATCTGGCACTGCGCAAGCTCATTGGAACCCAGCGCATGGGTGAATCGACCAGACCATCTTCGAGCAGGTTCTCCTCCGGGTTGCCTGCTCCAGCGGAATAGACATCGCCTATCCAATCCGGGTAAACCAACGTCGCCGTCTCATTGGCGATGTGCTCCCCCAAGGCGCGATACATTGCGGTATGGACCAAGTGACGGGCACGCACCCCCTCCGCATAGTAGCGGGTAGCCAATCGTTCGGTACGCATGGAGGTGGCAAAGGCCACCGCCATGATCAGCAGAATCGCCAACAGGCCCAACACCACAACCAGGGCAATTCCCTGTTTTTTCGTACTCAAATTGCGAGGATTTACCATCGACTCGCTCCTAAAAGGCCATCGCCCGATCGCGGTTGGGGAACTGCACG
>SLAD01000115.1 GCA_007126995.1 Kiritimatiellia bacterium
GTGTTGGACGCCGAGGCCGCCACGCGGGCGCTGGACGTGTTGAGCGATGCCCGCGTAATCGGCGAAGTCGGGGGCACTTCCGTACACGTGGAGGTGGAGTCATGACGGTCAAGCTGACGGTGCTGGCGTCGGGACGCGGATCAAACTTTGGCGCGATCCTGGATGCGATCGAGCGCGGCGAACTGGATGCCAGGGTTACCGCACTGATTTCCGATCAATCGGCCGCCCCGGCCTTGGAGCGGGCCCGGGCGGCCGGCATACCGACGCTGGTGCAGTCCTGTCGCAAGGCGGACAAGCCCGCGTTCGAGCAGGCGGTGACGGAGCAGGTGCAGCAGTCCGGCAGCGACCTGATCATTCTGGCGGGCTTCATGCGCCTGTTGAGCGCCGACTTCGTCGAGCGTCATGCCGGGCGCATCTTGAATATTCATCCGTCCTTGTTGCCATCCTTCAAGGGCCTCGATGCGCCTGTGCAAGCGGTTGAGGCGGGCGTCAAGATCAGTGGCTGCACGGTGCATGTCGTCACCGCCGACATGGACGCCGGCCCAATCATCGCGCAGGCGGCGGTACCGGTGCAGGAGGGCGACACGGCCGACACGCTGGCGGCGCGGATTTTGGTGGAGGAGCATCGCCTGTTTCCGGCTGCCATTCAAACCTACAGCCGACAACTTTTAGTGGGAGCGTAATGAGCGATCACGCGAATAAGATATTGGTGGTGGGACAGGGCGGCCGGGAACATGCGTTGGCCTATGCGCTGCATCGATCAGGTTCAGCGCCGACTCTGCTGGCTTATCCGGGCCATGCGGGCATGGCCGATCTGGCGCCGGCCTGGCCATTGCAAAGCGCCGAGCAGTTGGAACAGCAAGCGCTGCGGGACGGCATTGAGTTCTGCGTGGTTGGACCGGAACAGTATTTGGCGGACGGCTGGGCGGATCGCTTGCGCGGTGCCGGGATTCCGGTTTGGGGACCCGGCCGGGAGAGCGTGCGGTTGGAAACGAGTAAGGCCTTCGCCAAAGAGTTCATGTTTCGGCACGGCATTCCGACCGGCTTGGCACAGGTTGCGCACACCGCCGACGAGCTGCGCGAGCTGGCACGCGCGCGGCCCTGCGTATTGAAATTTGATGGACTGGCGGCCGGCAAAGGGGTGGCGATTTGCGAGAGCGATGCGCAGGTCGAAGCCTTCGTTGAGGAAGTTTTCGAGCAGCAACGATTTGGCGCTGGATCGGTCTTGGTAGAGGAATACCTGCAAGGTCCTGAGGTGTCGATCATGACGGCGGTCAGCGACGGGGCGTATCACTGTTTCCCGGCGGCGCGCGATTACAAGCGTCAGTGCGACGGCGATCAGGGCCCGAATACCGGCGGTATGGGCGCGGTGGCCTCGACTCATTTGCTCGATGAGGCGTTGCTGGCTGAGATCGAGCAGCGCCTGATTGCGCCCACCGTCGCCGGACTGGTGGCGGATCAATTAGCGTATCGCGGCTTTCTCTATTTTGGCGTGATGTTGACGGCGCAAGGGCCCAAGATGCTGGAGTACAACTGTCGCTTCGGCGATCCTGAGGCGCAGGCGGTGCTGCCGCTGGTGGAAGGGGATTTCGCCGGGTTCTTGTATCAGGCGGCACAGGGTAAACTGGCGCCGGAGCGGATTCAATTTGCCTCGGATTGGAGCGTGTGTGTGGTGATGGCGACAGCCGATTATCCGGCCCGCAGCGGGCGAGGGCAGCCGGTTCACGGACTGGACGATAGGGCGTCTGATGCTTTGGTCTTTCATGCCGGCACACAGTTGAACGCGGAGGGCGAGTTCGAAACCAACGGCGGTCGCGTGCTGGCGGTATCGGCGCGCGGCACCGATCGCGTGGCGGCGGTTGAGAATGCGTACGCCGGGTTGCGCGGGATCCGCTTTGAGGGTGCGCAATGGCGCAGCGATATTGGACGACTACATTTCGATGCAGAAAGGAGCGCAGGGCATGACTCCGGATGATCAGGTCACGCTATTGTCGGCCGGCGACATCACCAACAAGCTTGAGCGGATGACGGCGCAAATTCATGAGGCGCACCCCGATGACCCGCTCGCGTGTGTCGGCATTCATACGCGCGGGGCGATTCTCAGCCAGCGCGTCCATGCGTTGCTCTCTAGCAAGCGCGATAAAGTTGAACACGGCACCCTGGACATCGCGTTGTACCGCGACGACCTCGATAACCTCGGTACGATTCCGATGATCAAGGGGTCCGACATTCCGTTTCAGGTGGAGGGCGCGCACATTGTGCTCTTTGATGACGTGCTCTTTACCGGGCGCACCATTCGCGCCGCGCTGGATGAGCTGATGGATTACGGTCGACCCGCCAAAATTGAGTTGGCCGTGCTGATCGATCGCGGTCATCGCGAGTTGCCGATTGCGCCGGACTATTTGGGGCAGCGGATTGAAACAGCCCGTGCCGCCCATATCCGGGTTTGCTTCCAAGAGATTGACGGTCGGGACGGGGTCTTTTTACGTGAAGGAGAATCGCTGCCATGATTCAAGAACTGGATCCACGCATGTCGCGGCGCAAGGACTTGCTCGACATTGAAAGTCTGACGCGGGACGAGCTGCTTTTCCTGCTCGATACAGCGAGGCCCTTCAAGGAACTGTTTACGCGTTCCGTCAAGAAAGTGCCGGCGCTGCGCGGCAAGACTGTGCTGAACTTGTTTTTCGAGCCCTCGACACGAACCCGCGCCTCGTTTGAAATTGCGGCGAAGCGCTTGTCCGCCGATGTCACCAATCTGTCGATCGCGCAATCCAGCGTGGTGAAGGGCGAGTCCATACTCGACACGATCGAAACCATGCAGTCGATGAAGGTGGATTACATGGTGGTGCGCCACAGCGCGTCCGGCGTGCCTGCTTTCGTCGCCAAGCATACGCCGGCAGCGGTCATCAATGCCGGTGACGGGCATCATGCCCATCCCACGCAGGCCTTACTGGATACTTTCACGATGCAGGAGGCGGTCGGGGACTTGCGCGGCCGCAAAGTGCTGATTGTCGGTGACATCCTGCATTCGCGCGTATGCCGTTCGGTGAGTACGGCGGCGCACAAGCTGGGTATGGAAGTGGGCGTCTTTGCGCCCGCCACCCTGATTCCGAACGGGCGGCCGGATTACATGAAGGTGTTCACCGATTTTGGCGCGGCGTTGGCATGGCAGCCGGACTTCGTATATCTGTTACGGCTACAGTTGGAGCGTCAGGCGGCCCACTTCTTTCCCAGTTTGCGCGAGTACCACAACATTTTTGGGCTAACCCGCGAGCGATTCCAGATTTGTAGCGATCAAGGCATGTACATTATGCATCCGGGACCGGTGAACCGCGGGGTGGAGTTGGTGGACGAGGTGCTGACGTATGCGCGTTGCCTGATCAATCAGCAAGTGGAGAACGGGATCGCGGCCCGCATGGCGGTCTTGTATTGGCTGCAACCCGCAACCACCGTGTTGCCGATGGAGGAGGATGCCATAGCATGAGCAGTCGGGTTTTATTCAAGGGCGGACGCATTGCGTCGGCGGAGGAATCATCGCTGGCGGCGTTGGATGTATTGGTGGATGCCGAGGGGCGGATCGAGGCCTTGCGGCCGACGATTGAGCCTGAGGACGATATACAGGTGATCGACTGCCACGATAAAGTTTTGCTGCCCGGCCTCTTCGACATGCACGTGCACTTGCGTGAGCCGGGCCGCGAGGATGAGGAGACGATCGAGAGTGGCGCGCGCGCGGCGATACAGGGGGGCTTCACCGGGATCGTCGCCATGCCCAACACCACTCCGCCGATCGATTCCGGTGGCATGGTCCGCTTTGTGCATACGCTGGCGCGGGAACAGTCGCCGATCCCTGTGTTCACGGCCGGCTGCATCACGCAGGGACGGGCGGGCCAGCAGTTGGCGGAGATCGCCGATATGCGTCAACAGGGCGCGGTCATGATTACGGATGACGGTGATCCGGTGGCGGATGCCTATCTATTTAGGCGGGCGATCGAGTATGCGCGGCACTTCGATCTGGTGGTGGCCTGCCATTGTGAGGTGCCCGAGTTGAGTCGCGGCGGCGCGATGAATGAGGGGGCGCGCTCCTATCAACTCGGGATACCGGGAATTCCGGCATGCAGCGAGGAGATCAGCATCGCGCGGGATTTGCGGTTGGCGCTGGACACCGGGACACGCATTCATATCCAACACGTCTCGACGGCGCGCGGCATGGAGCTGATTCGCCGCTTCAAGGAAGACGGTGCGCAGGTAACCTGCGAAGTGACGCCCCATCACTTGCTCTTCTCGGAGGAGGATATCCGCGATTACGATACCCATTTAAAGATGAATCCGCCTTTGCGTACGCCACAAGATAATGAAGCGTTGCTGGAGGGTTTGAAGTCCGGCTTGATCGATGCGTTGGCGACGGACCACGCGCCGCATACCGAGTTCGAGAAGAATCTCGATTTTGCCCATGCCCCGTTCGGCATCACCGGATTGGAAACGGCGCTGGTGTCGCTACACGACCGGCTGATCAA
>SLAD01000232.1 GCA_007126995.1 Kiritimatiellia bacterium
AAAGCCGGCCTTCTCGAAGCGGTCCACCATATCGCCCTCAGCGGTGCCACAAGTCATCAGCACGCGCTGGCGCAAACCCAGCGCATCGGCATTGATCTGCTGCAGCCAGGGCATGATATGGGTGTCCAGGACCGCTTCAAACTCGATCGGCGGTCCCGGCAACAGGATTAGATAACCGCCTTCATGCTCGATACATTCGCCGGGCGCGGCGCCGGCGGGGTTCAGCCATACGGTGGCCCCATCGATCACCAACGCCTGTCGTTCCCGCGCGGGCGTGACAGGCCGCCCTGCCCGATTCATACGCTCATGCAATTGCGCAAGCGCAGGTTGATGCATAACAATCGAGCGCCCCGTCACCGCAGCGACGGCATCGCGGGTGACGTCATCGTTCGTGGGGCCTAAACCACCACTGATGAAGATGAGTTTGACACGTGACGCCGCCGCCGAAATACAGGACTCGATCACGGCTCGGTCATCGGGAACGGTCGTATCGCGCAACAAGGAAATACCGACCTGATTCAAACGTTCGCCCAATAATCGGGCATGCGTGTTTACGGATCGCCCACTCAACAGTTCGGCGCCGGTCGAAATCAGTTCGGCCTGCTGAATCATTCAGCATATCCTTGCGGGTGGCGTTGATGCCATTCCCATGCATGCGCAACAATCGTCTCTAGATCAGGGAACTGAGGCTGCCAACCCAGCACATCGCGCGCCTTTTGGGCCGAGGCGACTAGTCGGTCCGGATCGCCGGGCCGCCGGGGAGCGACTTCTGCCGGAATAGGATGGCCGGTGACTTTTCGGGCGACGTCGATCACTTCTTTCACGGAATAACCACTGCCATTGCCAAGATTGAATGCGCCGGTCTTGTCGCTGGTCACCGCGAGGATATGCGCTTGCGCCAAATCAACGATATGGATGTAGTCGCGAATGCAGGTTCCGTCCGGCGTGTTGTAGTCGTCGCCGAAGATTTTAATGTGATCGCGTTTGCCCTGCGCCACGAACAGCACTAGCGGGATAAGGTGCGACTCGGGATCATGGTCCTCGCCAAATGTTGCCGTCGCGCCGCAGGCATTGAAGTAACGCAGAAACACCGGTTGCAGGCCGCATTGCGACTGAGCCCATAACAAAACTTTCTCGAACATCAACTTCGATTCCCCATAGGGATTGACCGGCCGCTGCAGCAGCTCCTCGGTCATGGGCACCTGATCGGGAAAGCCGTAGGTCGCGCAGGTCGACGAAAAGATGAATCGCTTCACATCCGCCGCCAACATTGCTTCGACAAGATGGATGCCGCCGGTGACATTGTTCCGGAAATACTTCATTGGATCCTGCATGGATTCGCCCACCAAGGCATACGCGGCAAAATGCATGACGGCGTCGGGCTGGGCCGAAAGCATGGCCTCGCGGACTTCATCGCGCTCTCGCAGATCACCCTGAAGGAACGTTGCGCGTGGATCAATGGCGGCGCGATGGCCCTGCTCGAGATTGTCGAATACGGTTACCTCGTGCCCTTCATTCAAAAGGCACTCCGTTGTTACACTGCCAATATATCCGGCACCGCCGGTCAGAAAAATCTTCATGAATACGTCTTTCCTGCTGTGCGACGGCCAACGGATCAGGCGTCAGGCTGGTCCTCGTCGTCCTGCTCTTCTGCTTGTTGTCGCGCCTGCTCCAAGGCCCAGGTCATGTCCTCGGAAGCGTCCCACACCTTTCGCGCCACGCAAATCGGACAGCGTTGTTGCAAGGCGATGGCGATGGAGTCACTGGGGCGTGCGTCAATTTCCGCCACATGCCGCCCCAATTCGTTTTCCTGCACCAAATAAAGACGGGCATAGAAGGTGTCTTCACGTAAATCATTGATGACGACTTTGGTTACTCGGATATCCAAACCCGCCAGAATGCTGACCATCAAGTCGTGCGTCAATGGGCGCGGCTTCTTTACGCCGTGCATGAACATGGTGATGGCAGCCGCCACACCATGATCCACAAAGATGGTGATGGTCTTGTCACTATGCGAAAGAAACACGCCGCACCCCGTGGGTGTCGGGACGAGACCGGCAATTTCGACTAGTAAATCTTGTTCCATAATAGCGTGACGCAGCGCGATCAGATATCGCGACTGATCCAGTAGATCATAAAGTAGATGAATAACATCAATCCGGCTGACGCAATCGTGTCCATACGTGCAATAAGTTGTACGTTCCAGCGCAGCAAGTCAATAGCAGCTCCCTGCCATTGTTTTTCATATTCCTCCTGCGCAGATTTGCGTAGTCTCTTTCTACGATGAATATTGACGCTCACTCAAAATCGCTGCACCTCAGCTACTGCCTGAACGTGCATCCGGGCGAGACGTGGCAGGAGAACTACACGGCGATCGCCACGCACGCCTGCGCGGTGCGGGATCGCCTGAACGTGTCGACCCCCTTTGGGTTGGGCTTGCGGCTCAGTCATCGCGCGGCGGAGGAATTGTCGCAGCCTGTCCGTCGACGCGCGTTCGCGGACTGGATGAAGGATCAAAACCTCTATACCTTTACCATCAACGGCTTTCCCTATGGCGACTTTCATGGGCAGCCAGTGAAAGCGCAGGTCTATGAGCCGGATTGGACCACGACCGAGCGTCGCGATTACACGCTGCAATTGATCGAACTGCTCGCTGCGCTACTGCCGGAGGAGCAGGAAGGCAGTATCAGCACGGTGCCCCTTGGCTTTGCGGCCAAGCTGACGGCGCCGGAGAAGTTGAAGCAGACTGCGCGGCACCTCGCAGAGTGCGCGCTGGCTTGTCACCGGCTGTATGAAGAGACGGGCCGTTTGATTCATCTCGGCTTGGAGCCCGAGCCGGCATGTCGCTTGGAAACGACGACGCAACTGATCGAATATATGGAAGACTATCTGCTGCGCGATGGCGCACAGCACATTGGCGATGCGCTCGGCTGCACGCGCGAAACGGCGGAAGCGATTGTGCGCCGTCATGTCGGCGTTTGCTTGGATACCTGCCACGTCGCCCTACAGTTCGAAGATCCGGTGGCGGTGCTGCGCCAATACCAGGATCACGGCATTCGCCTATCGAAGATTCAGATCAGCGCAGCGCTATCATGTCAGAACACGGCAGCAGCACGGGCTGCGCTGGGTGAATTCGACGAGCCGGTCTATCTTCATCAGGTGCGGACCCGGACGGACGACGGGGCGGTGGACGGATGGACCGATTTGCCCGAAGGGCTGGCGGCGCTGGCCGCACGGTCAAAATATGATCCGGTTCGCGTCCATTTCCATGTGCCGCTTTACTGGCAGGGCACGCCCGCCGATGAGGCTCAACTCCAGTCGACAACCGGCACGCTGAGCCCCGAATTCTGGGCGGCGCTGCGCGCGGGTGTTTGTTCGCATTTGGAGATCGAAACCTATACCTTTGACGTGCTGCCGCCATCGCTGCGGACCTCCGGGATCGAAGCCCACATCGAGCAGGAATATCGCTGGGTACTGGATCGTCTCGGATCGGGTCAATCAGACTGAGCTTTTCCGCCTGCGAATGAGCGCCTTTTCGCCTTCAACCAGGAAGTAGGCCACTAGCGTTACCACCATGATCAGGGTCCAGTGTTTTATGGTAATGCTGACGGTTTCGAATAGCTGCTGCATCCAAGGGACATAGGTGAACAGCAGTTGTCCCGCGATCACGATTAGGATTGCCCAGATCGCAACTCGGTTCCCCGTCCAGGCCGCCCAATTCATGCCGGAACCCGTGATGGAGCGAACATTGATCAGGTAAAAGATTTCGAACATGACCAGCACATTCACCGCTAGCGTGCGGGCTGCCTCATCGCTTAAGCCACTTTGTTGCGCCCACCAGAATAGCCCAAACGTGCCCACGCAGCGGGTCACGCTGACAAAGATGATGCGCCAGATGAAAAAGGGCGTGAGCAAGGGTTGGTCCGGCCGCCGCGGAGGAACTTTCATGATCCCCGCCTCACTGGGCTCAAACGCCAGTGCGACCGCCAAGGTGACGGCGGTGATCATGTTGACCCAAAGAATCTGGACCGGCGTGATCGGCAGCGTCATGCCCGCCATGATGGCGGCGATGATGGTGAGTGCCTGTCCGCCGTTGGTCGGTAACAGGAACAGGATGGCCTTACGCAGATTCGTGTAGACGGTGCGGCCTTCCTCAATCGCGTGGACGATGGAGGCGAAATTGTCATCGGTCAGAATCATCTCCGAGGCCTCTTTCGACACCTCGGTCCCTTTGATGCCCATCGCGACACCGACATTGGCGCACTTCAGGGCGGGCGCATCATTAACCCCGTCACCGGTCATCGAAACGACTTCCCCGCGCGTTTGCAATGCCTTGACCAGACGCAGTTTATGCTCCGGGCTGACACGCGCAAAGACGTCGACTTCGGCCACCGTGTCGGCAAGCGCAGCGTCATCCATTTCCTCGATTTCGCGGCCGGTCAGGGCGTGTTCCCCGTCGCCGATACCCATTTGCGCGCCGATGGCCTTGGC
>SLAD01000293.1 GCA_007126995.1 Kiritimatiellia bacterium
CATTGAACACTTGTCGGATCCGACAAAGACAACAGATGTCCGGCGCCACCGCCCTGTTCATTGTCATTGTAGGCTGTCGTGTAGATGTAGTACGGGTTGTCTTGTTCCGAGGTTTGCAACACAAAGCCAATGTCCGACGGGTTCCCCCCCGTGCGCTTGGCATAGAACGACATGGGCGTGTCTTCGTTGAGCGTCACACCGCCGCTCAGACTTGCGTATTCGAGAAAGTCGGTCTGCTTGAAAAATATCAGGCCGTAATGATATTTGGCATCCTCGCCTGACGTTGAGCCAACCCCAGCCCTAATCCAATCGCCCAGCGGCGCGTTGGCTTGCGGTTGCGTATTGTTGACAATCATCCAATCCGCAATCGGCGCATTGATCTCTTCTGCGCCACCATAGAACGCTTGTCCGTTATACCCTGCACTGGGCGAGATGGGATCGGAGAAACGAACTCCAAGATTAAGATCTTCGTTCTGGGAAACCATGCCGGTCCCACCAAAATCCACCACAACTAAACTGCCATAAGCCGTAACACCGGAGAACGCCAACACGCTCAATGCTACGATCCAATTCATCCTTTTCATCGCCACTACTCCTCACTCGACTCGAGTTGCACAGACCTTTTCGACTACTGGGTGAATTCTTTCGCTTTGCTTGATATAGAACAAATATTTTTTTGTGTTCCATGTATCATGGATTTGGGTATATTCCTGGTGTCATGGCAAAGGTGGCACCGGTTAATGTGCGCGAGATTGCGGCCCGGGCGGGGGTGTCTCACATCACCGTCTCGCGGGCCTTGCGCGATGCGCCGAACGTGGCGCCAGCCACCAAGGCGCGGGTTCGAAAGGTGGCCAAGGAACTGGGTTACACACCCAATCCCTTGGTCGGTGCCTTCACCGCGCATATCCGTCGTCGCCGAGGCGAGGCGGTGGGTTGCACATTGGCGTGGTTGAGTGGCCAGCCGCTCAACCGGCGCCCTCTCTGGCTGCAACCCTACTTAACCGGCGCGGAGCGACGCGCCACAGAACTCGGCTTCACCCTCGACGAATCCATTTGCACGCAGGACATCAAAGCGGAACGACTCGCACAACTTATTCAGGCCCGCGGCATACGCGGTGTGATTATCCCCAATCTGCATTATTTTGCCACCGAGGTGCCGGAGATACCCGGCGTGACCATGGTCAGCCTGGGCAGTAGCTTTGCCGCCCGGCCCATGCATACGGTGTCGCCTGACACCTTCACGAATGTGGGCACGCTGTTTTCCCATCTGCTGTCACTGGGCTATCAACGCATCGGCTTTTGCGAACATCGGTTCGGCGCGGCGTTAACACAGGGTGCCGCGTGGGGCGCCTACCTCTTCCACCAGCAACGATTGACCACCAAGAATCGCCTCCCTCCTCTCGCGGGCCTCGGCGTGGGCCGCGACGAACCCGTCGCCCATAAACGGTTTACGGAATGGATTGAGCGGTACCGGCCCGATTGTATGGTGACCGGCTTCATGCACGCGCGAGGCTGGCTGGAAGACATGGGGCTCAGCGTGCCCGGAGACATCGGTGTGGTCCATTACCAAATGGCGGACGATACCCCGGGCTGGAGCGGAATTGATCCCTTTCCCGAAGCGATGGGAGCGGCGGCGGTCGACCTGCTAACCGCTCACATCCAGCGTAACGAATACGGCACACCGGCTTTGGCCAAGCATATGAAATTCGCCGGGCGTTGGGTGGAGGGCCAAACCACGCGCCGGGTCCGTGACTTGCCGACGCCAGAAGATCTTGACCCCGCCAGCCATAGCCACACGGTGGAATGGTTCATGCGGGAGATTCATTCGCGCAAGAGCCGTTAGGTCACCTGAGATCCTTTGCATTAAAGACACCCGACGGGTGCAGATTAAGGCGAAAGATTACGGCGAAAGACAAGGTGGCGAAAGACGCTATTCCTTAATCTTTCGCCTTCATCTTTTGCCATAATCTTCTTTATGAACTCCCCGAACGGCCGTTTCCAGGTTAAGTGTATCCGGCTAAGTGTCTACCGCCGGGTGCCGGCCACATCGGTCCACGTGAAGCCGATGCGCAGATCGTCAAAGGCCACGTTTTGCGAGGCGGCCATAAACTCAACGCCGTTCCAGCGGCGGGTTGGACCCCGATGCTCCACGCGACCGTCCCAGGATTGCGGGACTTCCACCGGAATCGAGGCGCGCGTGGTGTACGCGTTGGCGGCCAGTTGGACCGTCTGGCCGTCCTCGCTGATCCGCAGTACACCCGCCAAAAAATAGTTTTCACGGTGCCGCACCGAACCCCAACGGGTCTCTTCACTCTGGATGCGCGCGTAAAGCTGGTTGTCGCTGAAGCCGACCGCCGCCACATGTCCGGCGTCGCTGCGGACGCGGAATTGTCCCGTGCCCCCCTCCTCTTGAAAGAAGCGGAAGAGGTAACTGAAATAGACGGTCTTCCCGTTGAGCGCTTCGGGGAGTTCCCGAAAGGCGGTATTGCGGGAACTGCTGATCTGGATAGCCAGGCCGCGCTTCCAAAAAGGCGCTTCCCAATTCATGTTCAGGTCCGCCAACGCGGCCTGGGATTCGGCTGGATCATTCCAAGCGGCTTGCCAGCCATTCAAGCTCCCAAGCGTGGTCTGCCCGTCCGGGGGACTCAGCTCAAAATTCTCCTGAAAAAACATTTGGGCGGAAAGCGGCGCGGCGAGAACGGTCAACACGAGCAGAGCAATCAATTTTTTCATGGTACGTCTCCTTCTAATGGGATGGATGGATCGATGATGATGTTCCCCGGCAGGGCGGGGTCGAAAGAAACCCATATGGTACGCCCATCGGGATGATGCAGGGCTACGCGCTTATCCTCGAGCACCTTGATTTCGGGCAGCGGTTCCTCGTCCGGCGCAGCATTCAGCACACTCAAGAAGTGAAAACGAGACGCGGGCTTAGCGTTGCGTACCCGCAAACTCTGTTGACCCGGCGAACGGTCAACAAATGGGCGAAACTCCTCGCGGCTGCGGGCCCGTTCGGCGTCCGCCGGCAACAGGTCCTCTCCGGTATCCGGGTTCACATAGACCTCGGCCCCGACCGCGCGGGAAATTCCAATCGCGCGGGGCGCATTCGCGAAACGCACTTCCGCGTTTACGTTGCGGACGGTGTAGGTGAATCCGTCGGAGGCCAACCGGACCGGCACATCCTCCTGCACATGAAATAGCCAGGTAAAGCGGGCCGGCTCGTTGACAACCAGCTCGTCGTACAGCACAAACCAGCGCCCTTCCACAAACAACACGTGACGGATCACGCGCTCCACCTTTTCCACCTGCGGGCGATAGCCTTCGGTCAGATCGGCCGCCCAGTAGGTGTAGCCGTCGCCTTGCTCGAAGGCCAACGGCCGCGCGGTCCAACGGCGCTGCGGCTGGTAGGGGTCAACGACCGTGTGGCCCACGCCATCGATCAGCAGGCTGTTATGGCTGAGCGGACTACGCGAGTAGGCGAGGCTCGCCCAACTCCGCCAGCCTCCGCCCGCGCTCAGCAGCGCGCCGTGTGCAAACCAAGCGAAGCTGCCGTCTGAAGCGAAGGAGTGTCCGTAGCCTCCCATCGGCCGCATCTGGAATTGCATGCCCACGGCTTGGTTATAATCGTCCACCGTAAGAATCGGTCGCGAGTGCGCAAACATCCAGCCCGCTACCGGGAGAAAGAGGGTATCGTCAATTTCCGCCGCGGGCAGCGCGGCGAGTTTCTCAGCGTAGTGTTCCCAGGCGAGAAACTCGAACCATGGACGGCTGTAAAGCCCGCGCACACCGGACCCATACTCGCCGCGCCCGCGTTGGAGCCACAGGTCGCGGGCCAGCGGCGATCCGGTGAGCATGGCGAGTTTGCGCAGATTTTCGCCGCCCACGCCGCGGCTGGTGCCCAGCCACGAATCGCCCCACGGCAATTCTTCCGGTCCCGAAAAGAGAAACGCAAACCAGTCGATCAGGTTTTGGATCACCGGATTGCGGCCTTGCTCCGCTTCCGGCAATAACATTTCCACCACCAGCGCGGCATCCAACAGGGTGCCCGCCTTCTCGTTGGAATAGCCATGCCCCTCGTTATAGCCCTCCTCGGGACCGTCCGGAATCGTGACACCCGTGAGGTAGTGCAAACTCAATTCCAGCAGCTCATCGGCAATGTCCAACTCTCCGCCGAGCAGCATAATGGCCGGCACCGCCCAGGCATAATTCTGGTACGGGTGACTGCCTGCGGCATAGGCCAAACCGAAGTGCCGCATGTTGTCGCCATTCTGCCAGATGATCGCGTTGGGGGCGAAGAACATGCCTTCCAATCGCCAACGCACCGTTTCTCTCAACGTGTCGCGCTGATCGTCGCTCCACTCGTCACGGAACCAGTCGTATACCACGGCGAAGAGTTCAGGCGCTTGTGAAGGCATTTTGGTTTGCCCACCGAGATTCTCCGGAGAGAGCAATCCTCCGGGCGGCCAAGCGGCCATATGCAA
>SLAD01000230.1 GCA_007126995.1 Kiritimatiellia bacterium
TGTCGCTCGAAAGCGGCCTGCAGATCGGACAACTCGTTTCCGGTCCCTTCCCCTTCGACCGTTTCGATCACCGCGTCATTCGCCTCAGCCGCAAGCACGAGGCAGGAATTCACCGGCTTGCCATTTAGGATGACGGTGCAAGCACCGCATTCGCCGGCCGCACAACCCTCTTTCGTGCCGGTTAAACCGATCTCCTCACGGATAAAATGTAACAGCGTCTTGTGCGGGACAGTTTCCCGCTCATAGACTTGTCCGTTAACGGTTGTCTTCACCTTCACGCGACCACCTCCTGCCATAAACGTTTCACATACGTCTCGGCCATGAAGAGACGATAGTCCTTCGTACACCGCACATCATCAATAGGTGAGATCGCTTCGCGCACGGTCGCCACGACTGTGCTTAGATCATCCGTGCGCGCGAAAGGTTTAACGAGCACCGGCGTCGCGGCAGCGGAACTGACGGCGATGTGGACGGTATCGCCGAGCAAAACGAGCGCCACGCCGACGATGCCCAAGTCATGCCCTTGAATGCGTTTCAGCTTCTTATAGCCGCCCCGAGCTCCTTTTGTGGCAGCCGGCACACGAATCCGGCTGACCAGTTCGCCGGGCTTGAGGATTGTTTGCTTGGCCCCGGTAAAAAATGTCGCGCAGGGCACCCAACGCGCGCCGTCGTTGCCCTGAATCTCAATTTCCGCCTGCAAACAAAGCAACGGCGGGGCCATATCCGCACAGGGCGACGCGTTCACAATGTTACCAACGACGGTGGCGCGATTCCGCACTTGATGAGAAGCCAACTGATGCGCGCAGATCGCTAGCAGCGGATAATGCTGCTGAACCGCATCGCTTTCGATGATCTCGTTGATGGTTACCCCGGCACCGATCAGCAGGCCCTCATTTTCATCAAAAGACAGCGCGGTGATTTCGGGGATTTGCTTGAGGTCAATAACACACCCGGGCGTCATGAGCCCGGCGCGGACATTGACGAGTAAATCCGTCCCGCCCGCCAGAGGGCGAGCGTTGGAACCCATCTCCGCAAGCCAGCCGAGCGCCTCAGCAAAGGAGGTCGCGGCCCGATAATCGAATACACGATTCATACATCACCTCACACACTACTAACGACACCCCTCAGTCAGTGTTGAATCCATCAAAAGATAAATCATCACAGTGACGAACTATAACAAATAGTTCAGCCTTGCCTATCTTAAAAGCAGGCTGGTGGGTGCAGACAAACCTTAGCGAAGTCTCGCGCTCTGCTGCTTATCATCACGCTGTTCAATGCGCTTACTCGCTTGAATATTACAAGGACAGGAATGTCCTTGTTCCGGAAGGTAGGAACATGGGCATTCTTGCCCGTGCCAATCAAGGATAGGAATGTCCTTGTTCCGACAGATGGAACATGGGCATTCCTGCCCATGTCTGAGTTTCATCTCGGCGTGTCCTATTGACTGTCCTGATGATTGGCTTATCCTGCGTGCATGAAGACAAAAATATCTCGCACGATTGTAATTACGGGCGCGACCAAAGGGCTGGGGCGCGCCCTGGCGGACCGTTTTGTCACCTTGGGTCACACCGTGATCGGCTGCGGGCGATCGTCCGACGCGATAGCCGATTTGCAGCAGACCTATCCCGCGCCTCACTCGTTCAGTGTGGTTGATGTGGCTGATGATCAGCAAGTCGGCGAATGGGCCAAGCAACATATCGAGGCGGATTGCGTGCCGGACTTGTTGCTCAACAATGCGGCGTTGATCAACCAGCCCAATCCACTTTGGGCGGTACCACCGTCGGAGTTCGCGAGCATGCTGCAGGTAAACATTCAAGGCGTGTACGCCGTGATCCGGCATTGGTTACCGGCCATGATGGCGCAGAAACGCGGTGTGGTCGTGAATTTCAGTTCGGGTTGGGGCCGATCCACTTCGCCTGATGTGGCCCCCTACTGCACCACCAAGTGGGCGATCGAAGGCATGACACAGGCGTTGTCACAAGAACTGCCCGAGGGGTTGGCAGCGGTGGCGTATAGTCCGGGCGTCATTGACACGGAAATGCTCCGAACGTGTTTTGGCGAATCAGCCGGCCAACATCAATCGCCTGCCGAGTGGTCCGCGAAAGCCGCCGAGACTCTGCTGGCGCTAACGGCGCGCGATAACGGGCGGTCCATTTAGCTCATTTACCAAATCCGTCCAGCTTTCCAGTCCTTGATCAGCAAGGTCAGCAAAATCGCGCAGGCGGCAGCGGTGACGATAAAGGACAAGATGATCAAGGCGCGAAACAATCCGAGTGAGGCTAACGCTGTCATACCGTACTCCCTTCTGGCACCGGCTCGTCCTGATTGCCATGATGTTCGGCCAGCGCTTCCCATTCAAATGATGCCGGCGCAATCAACGTACTGACCAAGACGATAATCATGGACACCGCGGATCCGACCAAGGCCCCGACATACCAGCCAACTTGGAAGTAGGCCAGCAGCCCGACGATGCTGCCCAGCAACATGCCCAATGACGCGCCCGTCCGATTGGTCTTGCGCCAGTACAGCCCAGCGGCGATCGGCCAGATGGTGCTGCCCACGAACGCGCCCGTAAAAGCGATCATGCCAGCCAAGTGCGTGACGCGTGGCAAACACACCAACCACGCCAAGACGGTTAGCAGCAGAATCAAATACTTCGAGGCGCGCCGCAACTCAGCATCCGACGCCATCGGTTTAAAGATCTTGCGATAGACATCCTCCACGAGCAGGTCCGATGTGGCCGCCAGCAGGGAGTCCAGACTCGATGCCAACGAGGAAAACACCACGATGAAGATGAAGACCGCGCCCATCGTGCCCATGATGCGCGCGGCGACCAACGGCCCCACCATATCCACCGCCGGCACGTTCATGCCGAGGGCCGGGGCTACCAGCGCGAGCGATCCCGCCACAATCGGGATTGGCGCCCAGAACAGTCCCGCCATGAGGTAGGCCTTAAAGCCGACGCCCGGTCGAAAGGCGAATGCGCGCGACCACCACACATTACTGTGAAAAATCTCGCCCAGCCCAAACAAGAGATTGTTGAATAAAAACATCAGCGCGGCCGGCATCAGCAAGTTCAACAACGCCGGACGAGTGGTTTGCAAGCTTTCATATACCGTCTCGAAGCCGATATTCACGTAGGCGAATACCGCCACGACAATAATACCGACCAGAATCAGTACGCTTTGAATGTAGTCGGTACCAATGACCGCATATAGTCCGCCCAGCATCGTGTAAAGCATGCAGACGACTAAAATAACCGTCATACCGACCTTGTAGTCGATGCCGGTCAATGCCTGCAGCAGAATGCCACCTGCCATCCCCATACTAATCAGCCAGCCGAGCCCATAACAGATTGAAATGACGAGAAAGACGTACCAGGCCTTGCGGCCATAGCGCAGTCGCACGAAGTCACCACTGGTATAGCCGCGGGGCATCAGTGAGCGAATGCGTTCCGCCATCGGCGCAAAGAAGAGCAGCCCCATGGAGCCGAGCGAGTAGCCAATCATGCCCCAGATGCCCATCTGGAACGCCAATTGAGGTGCGGCCATGGTGGTGTTTGAGGTCACCCAGGTGGCCATTGCGGTTGCGGTTCCGAGTGCGATGCCAACGTTTCGGCCCGCCAACATGTAGCCATCGAGACTCTTTGCGCGCCGACCCCAGAAATAGCCGAGATAAATCCATACCACGCTGAATCCGGCCAGCAACAACCAGCCCGCTTGCGGTGTCAGTACGTGGGCGTTGCTCATATATCAAACTCCTTTACTTCGGTCTTCAGCCCGCCATTGGCAAGCGATACGCCGTGTACAATCGATCGGGCAATCAGGCGCGCAGCCAAAGCCCCGACGATGTTCAGGTTCACTTCCGCCTCCAGCGTGCCGGTTGATGCGGCAAAGACAATATCGCCATCATACAGCGTGTGTGACGGCCGCACGGCCCGGGCGATGCCGTCCTGCGCCATGTTGGCAATTTTCGTGATTTGCTCGCGGGAGAAGCGAGCATTGGTGGCGACCACACAGAGGGTGGTATTGGATCCGAAGAACGTTGTGCCGACCGTGTTTTCGGCAAACATATACGCTTCGGTATCCAAAAACGTTCCGGTCTTGGGATCGATGGCGCCCGCGACGATCTGGCCGGTATCGGGATCGAGCACGTCACCCCACGCATTGCAAACCACCAGTGTGCCCACGGTCACGCCATTGCTTAGTGTGATCGATGAGCTGCCGAGTCCACCCCGCATTCGATTCTCGTTTCCAAGGATGCGTCCACATGTAGCACCGACACCACATCCGACCAAGCCTTCAGGCGACAGATCGGATGTGGCCGTTTCGCAAGCGGAAAAGCCCATTTTGCGGTCTGGCGCATGATGAATCGCTGGATCCCCCATCTCAAGGTCATAGATGGCCGCCGCCGGCACAATCGGGATAATCACGCCAACCGATGAGCGATAACCGACCCCGCGTTCACGCAGATAA
>SLAD01000381.1 GCA_007126995.1 Kiritimatiellia bacterium
CCCAATTCTCGTGGCAACGCACCGCCCGCGAAACCATCGCCTGCTACGAACGCCTGCACGCACTGCGGTAGTCGATTCGCGGCATGGGCGTCAGGATATCTTTTCCCCTGACTTCACCCTGCGGGCAGCGACTTTCCGCTGAAAGTAGGCGTGAGTTTTGCACATATTCTCGACCGCCTTACATTTCTCGGCAAGGGGCAATGCCTTGAAGTATCGCAACTGAAAGCGTTCGCTCCCTTTCCAGTCACATTCCCAGTCTTGCTGGGATTCCTTGATGCGCCAATCATTCGTCATCAGTCAACGTCTCCAAATCGTCCACCGTCAATTCATCCAAGCGCCGCACCACGCGATCCGCGTGTTGCAGTTGTTCGGGCGGGTTGGTGGAGGCAACGGCGACGACTTTCATCCCGCCGCGGCGTGCGGCTTCGATCCCGACGAGGGCGTCCTCGAAGACCACGGTGTGTTCGGGCGGCAGGCCGAGACGCTTGGCGGCCACGAGAAAGATCGCCGGATGCGGCTTGCCGTGCGTGGCGTCGTCGCCGGATACGATGTCCGCAAAGAAGTCCCGCAATCCGATCACGTCGATGACACATTCGATGTTTTCGCGGCAGGTGGACGAGCCGATAACGCATGGTACGCCCGCTTGACGTAGTTGTTCGAGCCATGCGCGCACGCCGGGCAACGCTTCAATGCCGTCCTCACGGACAATCTGCCGATATAGCGCCTCTTTGCGATCCGCCATACGCCGAATCGTCTCCGGTTCATGCTCCCAATTGAGAATCTCGGGAATAATCCGCTCGTTCTTCATGCCGAACGAATTCTTGAAGTAGCCGTCCGGCAACGTCCGTCCATCTTCCGCGGCGAGCTGCTCCCAGCTCTTGCGATGCTGTTCGGATGAATCGATGATCACCCCGTCCCAATCAAATATCGCGCCCCAACTCATCGCGTTCTCCTATCCATGAATCATGTCGCCGCCTGTGGTATGCGGAGGGAGAATACTGCGCCGCCCAACTCGGAGCGGCCAATCGTCACTTCGCCGTTGCAAGAAGCGACGAAAGCTTTCACGGCCAACAGCCCCAGGCCGGTTCCGCCTTCCTTCGTCGTGAAGCCGGGCTGGAAGATATCTTCCGCCTTCTCCGGATCAACACCCGGCCCACTGTCGTGGACTTCGACGGTTACGCCATCGTCATCGCCCCGGCACCGGATCAGCAGCTCCCCTCGCTGGCCGGCAGCCTGCCCCGCGTTGACCAGGAGGTTCATGACGGCCTCTTCGAATAAAAACGCATTGAGCTTCAGGCCGACGCTAGGCAGTTCATCGTGACGAATGTCCAGCGTTCGAATACTGGGGTGTCGCCGCAGCAGTTCGATCATCGCCGGTAGCGACTTATGGAGATCGATATGATCCTGCCGGGCCTTCATTTCCCGCCTCACCGATGACGTCATGTGCCGCGCCAACCGGGTGATCTTCTCACTGCCTTTTTCAAGTGCACTCAGCATACTGGTGAGATACTCATCGCCCTCAGCCCTCTCCTTGATGCCATCCATAACCCCATACAGCGACATCAGGTAGTTGTTGATGTCATGCGCGATGGAGGAGGCAAACATCATCGCCACGTCTTTACGTTCGGCTTGTAAAAGGTGCATCTCCTGCTCAATAATAACTTCTTCCCTTCTGCGAATACTACTGAGCAGGAAGGTGCTTATGCCGAAAAAGAGGAGGCCGGAAAATACTACGAATGCAATACCCTTGTAGGTCTCGACCACCTGCAGCTGTTCCGGTGTGTCCGCCAATGAAGCCGCCCATTGGCCAGATATAACGATATAAATACCGCTCAGGGTAACATAGACCAAGGCGGCCAGAGCCGCCGTGCGGGCCGGATGGCGGACTGTGGGCTTCACGACCTTTTGAAAACGCATTTTGAGCGGCATTAGATTCCCCCGTTTCTAATGTTACATCGAACATGTCCGATCAGCGCATAGACGCGCTGCTATAGTCCGGTGGGCTGCCATAATTTTCAACTAGAATCTTGAGCTGCCGTTCAATCAGGGCTCTGGATAACGGACCGATTCAATCCGTCTCGGGAGGCCACCGGAGCGACATAGACGAAATGCCCGGGGTGATTCATGCCATACTCACCCGCTCGTCAGAACTTCTCGCAGCGTGGTCAACAGCACCCGGCGGCTAACCGGCTTGGGAAGATAGCGCCAACCTTCTTGCCGGATCTGCGACCAGCGCGTACGCTCGTCCGAATACCCACTGAGCAATAGCACTTTGAGGCGGGGATTCTTTTCCTGCAGGCGTTCGACCAAATCGAAACCGCTTTTCTCCGGCAGCACCACATCACTGACCACCATATCGAAAGCGCCATCGTGTTGTTCGTACAAGTGCTGCCCTTCCTCTGCGCTGGCTGCACAAACGACCTCATAACCAGCGGTCTTCAGCATGCGCTGCATGAGGCCGCGAATCCCTTCCTCATCTTCAACCAACAAGATGCGTTCGCCTTGACCTTTCAGCCTCGCATCATCACTACTGGCGGCTGTCTTGCCGGCTATCCGCTCCCCGGCGGCATCGGATAAGGGCAAGTACACATGGAACTCGGTTCCTTGGTTATCTTCGCTATAAACCGAGATCCACCCCTCGTGTTGTTTAACGATGCCGTAAACCGTGGAAAGCCCCAGCCCGGTTCCTTTCGAAGCTGGTTTCGTGGTAAAGAACGGCTCGAAGATCTTTGTGCGAATCTGAGCGGGAATGCCCACTCCTGTATCGGTGACGGCCAGACAAATAAACCGGCCTGCGCGAGCATCAGGTCGCAAAGCCAAGTCGCTCTCGGATAACTCGACGTCACTCAGCTTCATGGAAAGCCGTCCGCCGTCCGGCATGGCGTCACGAGCATTGAGGACGAGGTTCAGAACAACCTGCTCCAGCAGACGCGGATCACCGTTGACGAACCGGGCAAGCGGATGGGGGTGCCACTCGACAATGACATTCTCGCCCATGGTGCGCTCGACGATCTTGACCATGCCCGCCAGCATGGCATTCATGTCCACCACTTGTCTGGACAGTACCTGTCGGCGACTAAAGACCAGCAATTGACGTGTTAATGCGGATGCGGATTGGCCCGCCTTCAGGATTTCGTTCAGATACTCCTTTAACCGGTCGGGATCGGTGTGGTCCTCGATCGCCATATCGGCAAAGCCCAGAATGGCTTGCAGGTTGTTGTTAAAATCATGGGCGATACCCCCAGCCATCTGCCCGATCAATTCCATTTTTTGCGCTTGGAGCAGTTGTTCTTCGAGCTCAAGCTCATGGGTAACGTCGCGGTTCACGGCCACGTAATTGGTGATAGTTCCTTTTGGGTCCGTGACCGCCGAAATGGTAACGTCTTCCGTAAAGAGCGACCCGTCCTTGCGTCGGTTTACGAGTCGTCCCGTCCACTCCTCTCCGCGCGAGATCGTTTGCCATAGTTGTTGGTAAAGCTCCTGCGAATGCTTCCCACTCTTCAATAGCCGCGTATGCTGCCCCAGCGCCTCGTCCCGTGTGTATCCGCTGGACCGCGTAAAGGCTGGGTTAACGTACTGAATGATCCCTTCAGTGTCCGTCATAATGAACGACTCGCCGGCCTGCTCGATTGCCAAGATCAAGCGCATGCGCTCCGCCTGACCGCGCCGCTCGTCTTCCAAGACACTCAGCAACACCCGCCGCGTATCGTCGGCTTCGGCCAACAAGCGATCCCGTTCCTGTTCAGCCTGTTTGCGATCGGTGATGTCAATCACGAGACCTTCAATATAAAGCAGGGTCCCCTCTTCATCATAAACGCCGTGTCCCCGCTCGAATACCCAACGTTCTTGACCGTCGGCATCTCGAATCGGGTAATCTAACTCGATGGACGCTTTGTCATCCAGCGCATCCTGCCACTTCTTCCACACGAGATCACGGTAGGAATCATGAATTAAAGCGCTGAAGCGAACCTTGCCGGATAAAAAATCTTCTGCCTTGTATCCTGTCACGATCTCGCAACCATCACTCTTAAACAGCGTCGTCCAATCCGGATCATTGCGGCAACGGTACAGGAAAAGGGGCAGCGAGGATGTAAGCGCCCAAAGCTGCTCGTCGCTCTCGGGAAGGGCCGCCCGGTGCGCGTTTTCATCGCGTTGCTGTGCTGAAATCGTGCACGCCAGCGCGCCCACGATCAAGGCGCACAAGCCCGTTGCGGGACCTCCCCAGGAAACCCATACGAGTAAAGCCAGCCCCGCCATACCAAGGGGAGCCACCGTCCAGATCAAGAGTGGCGAGCGAACGCCAATGGCATCAGGCTGGGTCATAATCTAGGTATCATTATATCGGGGACTTTCGTTTAAGCGGACGAGCAAATCGTTCACCTCTTGTTTAAGCTCCAGCACTCTCTTTTCCCGCCCCAACGTAATATCGTGCCAGCTTTGCAGCTCCTTCAATTGTTCAGCACGCTTGGCCTTA
>SLAD01000041.1 GCA_007126995.1 Kiritimatiellia bacterium
ATGCCAAGCCCAGACTTGCGGGCAGATATAGTAGAGCACCTTGATACCGCGCTTGTGCACTTCCTTGGCCAAGCGCAGATTGAAACCGGGATAATCGACCAGCAGGACGGCGTCGGGTTGTTGCACATCGATTTGACGCAGCACATCCTTAAACACGCGCCGGAAAAAGCCATATCGTTTCAGCACCTCGGTCAGTCCCAGCACGGCCATGTCACGTACGTGATAGCGCAGAGTGACACCCGCAGCCGCGAGTTCGTCGCCCCCGATGCCCCAGCAGCGGACATCCGGCGCTTGCGCTTTCAGCGCGCGAATCACCCGGGCCGCATGCATGTCGCCGGATACCTCGCCGGCAATCACCAACAAGGATCGGCTCACGAAGCGCCCTCGCCTAGCCGCTGCAAGATATCGACGGCGAGATTCAAGGCCCGCGCCGCATGTTCACCGGACACCACCGGCTCATCCCGACCGGCCACACAGGCGACAAATGAACGTAACTGATTGGCCAGGGGTTCGCCCTTCTCAATCGGGACGTCTTCACGAGAGAAACCTGCCCCCTGTTTACGATACAGTTCCCCGCCCTGGTTCTGATAGTCGAGCGAGATATAGGCGTCGTCGAGGAAGACGCGGATCTTACGCATCCGTTCCGGACTGATCCGACTCGCTGTGATATTGGCCACACAACCATTCTCGAAGGCTAACCGTACATTCGCGATGTCCTCGGTTGGGCTGAGCACCGGAGCACCGACTGCATGAATGGCTTTCACGGGTGCCCCGACCAGATGGAGTATCACCTCGATATCATGGATCATCAGGTCCAACACCACGCTCACTTCCGTGCCGCGGGGATGAAGCCCATCACGTGGCGGTGGATACGGAGCCAGGCGATGCGCCTCAATAAAGCGCGGGTTGCGGGCGTTCTGCTCGAGATAACTCAGTACCGGATTGAAACGCTCCACATGGCCTACCTGAACAATTACATTGTGTTGCTTGGCCAGCAACACCAGCTCTTCCGCCTCCGCAGACGTGGCGGCGATTGGTTTTTCAATCAAGAGGTGAATGCCGGCAGCAATCAGTTCGCCCCCTACCGCACGATGCAGGTCGGTCGGGACAACAACGCTGGCGGCATCGATTTCCGCCATCAACTCAGCCAGACTCGCAAAGGCTTTAGTTTGATGCTTGTCCGCAATTTCCTGCGCGCGCTCGGTGTTGGTGTCGTACACGCCGACCAACTCCGCATTGTCGAGTTCGCTGTATATGCGAGCGTGATGTTGCCCTAAAGCCCCGGTTCCCACTACGCCGACTTTGACTTTTCTGCTCATAACGTATCCCCCACTGCCGCTTCCTCTTGTTGCGGGCGCTCAACGGCAACCGCGATCAATTTCAGTCCGTTCTTGGCCGCTTGCTCGATCACCCGTGACCGGTCCAATAAGATGGTTCGCCTCGCTTCGATCGCCAGCACGCTTACCTTCGCGCGCTTACAGATTTTGAGCGTGCGCTCGCCAATCACCGGGATATCAAACCGCATATCGTGGCCTTGTTTGGCGACCTTCACGACCACGCTGCCGGCACCGCCCAAATCCCCAGCCCGCTTAATCGTCTTGTCGGTGCCTTCAAACGCCTCAACCGCCAGGATCGTGCCTGCTTTGATTACGACCGTCTGACCAATGTCCAGTTGACTCGTGATCTTAGCAACGCGGAGCCCCAGTGCGATATCGGCCTGTTCCTGATCGGTCGGCGCGTCACCGGCGAGTTGTCCAGGCTCAGGCATGGTCGATTCCATGAACAGGCTGGCTTGTTCCAGCGAGACCCCGATTTTGCGCAGTTCTTCGCCGACCGCGCCGAATATCGAGTGTGCATTCCTTTCCCGTAGCTCCCCCAACAGCTTCAACAGCGCCTTGTCCATGCGCACGTGAAACAGATGCGTGGGTTTGATTTGGCCAGCCATGACCACGGTTTTGACCCCACTCGCGGCAATCGCGTCGAGCAGCGCCTGTAACTGCCCCAAGTTGAGCCAGTGCACTTGATCCACGTGCCGCTCGATGATCCGATCCGTTTCCTTCTTGAACGCGAAGGCGATCAGTTGATCGACCCCCTGCGCTCTGGCGGATTCCGCCAACACGCGAGGATAGACACCGCGACCGGCAATGATGCCCAAGGTTGTTGTTTCGGACGCTTGATTCATGATGCGGATTCTCTAGCAATCAGACGCTCTCGTACTTCGCGAATCAGCGCTTCACTTTCGGCCGGAGTGGGCGCTTCAGCAATAATACGCAGTACGGGCTCGGTGTTGGACCGTCGCACATGAACCCAGCGATCGCCAAGATCAATGTATACGCCATCCAGAAACGACATCGGATAGTCGGCGTAAGTCTGACGCAGTACGCGCAGCATCGTGGGCGCTTGATCGCTCGATATCGGCATACGCTCCTTAATTAAGGAATAGCGGGGTATCGACTCGCACAGCGCCGAAATGGATTCGCCCGTGCGGGCCATCAGCTCCAGGATCAGCGCCATGCCCGCAAAGCTCTCGCGACACGGATGGATCGCTGGCACAATGATCCCGCCGGTGTGCTCGCCCCCTGCAACAGCACCGATCCGCTCCATCGCCTCGCACACATGCACTTCCCCCGTCTTCGTTCGGGTCAACTGGCCGCCACAGGACTCCACCAGCTTCTCCACGCTCTTTCCTGCACTTAAGTTAACCGCTACCGGCCCGAGCTGATGCAGTGTCAAGACTGCGCGCAAGGCCAGCGCCACGGTGATCTCTTCACCGATCGGTCGTCCCTTCTCATCAATCACCGCTAAGCGGTCACCATCAGGGTCCTGCGCGAAACCAACCGCACACTGATGCTTCGTCACCGTCGTCGCGAGGGCGTCGAGATGCTCGGCCAGCGGTTCGGGTTCCCGCTCGAAAATGCCAGTGGGCGTATCATGAATGGAAACCACCTGAGCATTGAGGTGCTGCTCCAAAAACGCTCGTGAATGCAAGGCCCCGACCCCGTTGCAGCAGTCGACGGCAACGCGAAACCCTGCGGCGCGGATGGCCGCCGCATCGACAAACGAAGTGATGCGCTCAAAGTGTGCGCCAACCGCATCCTCGAGCACATGTGTCGTCCGCAACTCGGTTTCGTAAACATACGGGAAGTCTTGCTGATGATAGATATCGAAAAGTTCCTCGGCATGAATGGCGCCGAAGAACATGCCACGTCGATCAATAAACTTGAGTGCGTTCCATTCCGACGCGTTGTGGCTGGCCGTAATCATGATGCCGCCACGCGCGTTACGATGACGCACCATGTAAAGCAACGATGGTGTCGGCACGATGCCGAGCAGAACGGGTTTGCACCCCACACTCAGCAGCCCCGCCATAACGGCCTGCTCGATCATGCCGCCACTGGGCCGGGTATCGCGCCCGACCAGCACTTCGCCCGGCCCCACAAACGTTCCCAGCGCTTGTGCAAAAGTCGATGCGAGCTGGGGCGAGAAGGATTGCCCCACAATCCCCCGCACGCCTGAAATCCCGATCTTTAGCGTTTGTTTCATAGGATCTTTTGAATCACGCGAATCGCTTCCTCGGCCCGCTGCTCGGCGGTTTCCGCATCGGTTGCTTCCGCGATGATACGTACCATCTGTTGGGTCTGCGATATCCGCACATGCACCCAGCTATCCTCAAAATTGACCCGCAGGCCATCCGTAAAGTCGACCTCGCCCTGTCCCTGTTGGGTCGCAAGCTCGCGCAACGCCTCGACCGCCAGATACCCGTCGCGCGATCCACAGGGCACGGTGCGTTTGATGATGTGATAGCGTGGCAGTTGATTGACCAGCGCCGATAGCGGTAACTCTGCTTCCGCCATGGCCTCCAGCACCAACGTCATCATCATGAACCCGTCGAAGGCGGGACTGAATGCCGGCAGGGCGACACTGCCACTGCCTTCGCCGCCTAACACCGCCTGTGTATCCCGGACCGTCGACAATACGTAGGCTTGTCCCACCTTTGTTTTGATCAGCGGCACATTGTGGCGACGAGTAATCTCGTCGAGCGTGCGCGTCGTACAAACATTCGTGACCACGGGGCCGGATTGTTTGGTCAACACGTGATTCGCGATTAGAGGGAACGTGTATTCCTCGCTGGTTGGTTCCCCCGTTTCGGTCACCATCGAAACCCGCCCCATATCACTACTGAGCAGAAAACCGGCTTGCGCACCCGTGTGCCCAATAATGGCCGCCATTTGCAGGGCGCTGCGGGGACGGGGTTCCGGTTCACGCGCCAGATAACCGGAGGGCTGCCCATTGACGGATACCACGTTGAGGTTCAGTTGCTGCGCAAACGCGTCCAAATAGCCGCAGCCCGCGCCCCCGACGGGATCAATCAGGACGCGGAAGTTGGCCGCTCGGATGGCCTCTACATTGACCCATTGCGCCAGCGCCTGAAAATATGAATCGGCAGCATCTTCGATCCTTTCAACGGAGCC
>SLAD01000250.1 GCA_007126995.1 Kiritimatiellia bacterium
ACACGCGCAAAATGCTGATACAGAAAGTCCATGCCCAGCAACTCGACCTCGCCTTCGGCCGAATCAACGAACGCCAAGTCGCTGGGGTAGATATGCGTGGAAATAAAATCCACCGGCGTCGCATGGCCATCGCAATCGTCCAGAAAATCCGTAATCCACTCACCGCGCGCCGTCGCCGGCCCGCCGATGCGCAATTCAGGATGAACCTGTTTGACGGCTTGCGCCGCATGACGGTACAGCCGGAAATACTTGTCCTGGGTGCCGCTCCAAAATGGTATGTTTGGTTCGTTCCACACCTCAAAGTACCACTGACGCAACTCTTCTATGCCGTAAGTGCGCAGGAGAAACGATACGACGTTTCGAACCAAGTCTTCCCATTGGGAAAAATCAGCCGGGGGTGCGGTGGTTCCCCGATAGTAGGTGATGGTCCGACTGACATCACGCGAAAGGATCTTCGGCATAAAGGACAGTTCAAAGAAGGGCTTGAGACCCGATTCCAAAACGACGTCCAGAATGCGTTTCAGACCTGAAAAGGTGTAGTGCTTCCCGCCGTCCGGGTAGAGGGTGTACACGGACACGTCATCACTCAGTGTGCCATGGGCTCGCCAGTAGCGGAAACCCAACTCGTCATGCACCCGCTTGAGTTGCGCCTGCAGGTCCGAGCGCATCACCATCGGCGCATGGCAGGTGTTGGCCCCCAACTCCCACACCCGCTTAAGCAGAGTGGGCGCAGCATTTGGCAGACATTGAAGAGTAGAGGTCGACATGTTTACCGCCCCGCAAAAGTTTCATAGGCCTCTTGATACCACAGCGCGGCATCCAAGGGGGTGTTCTGCGAAATATGGTTCCCTACCCCCATGAAGAAGCCGGGACAGTCCCGGTATTGGTTCATCAGCCGTTCGACCTCGGCAAAGATGGTTTGCTTGTCGTTGCTCAATAGTACCCGGGTATCCATGACCCCGAAAAAGGCCACGCGCTGCCCGTGCTTTTTGGCGAGCTGATCGAAATCGGACATCGGCTCGGTAATGATCATGTCCGCGCCGCAGTCTACGATGTCGTCAAAGAAGGCGGTCATGTCGCCGTCGCAGGTGAAGAGGACTTTTTTGCCGGCAGACTTGAGGCGCGCGAAAATCTCGCGGTAGCGCGGAAAGATGTGCTCGCGGAACCAAGCCGGGTGCGAGACGGGTCCCGAACTCCAGCACAGATCGTCATGCACATTGATCACGGGGATGTTGCTGCGCGCATAGGCTTCAAAGAGCTGAGAGGACCACTCGGCATAGCCCCGAACCACTTTGCCGAAGTCCGGATCCAACATAAGGATCAACAGCATCTCCCAGCCGTAAATCTCGATCAGCCCGGAAAACAGCGAGATGTACACGCCGCCCATGTGCAGCGTGTCCGGGCACCAATCGTTCAGCTCCTGATAGGCGGCCTCGAACTCGCGGGTCAGCGCATCAATATCGAAGGTGCCATAGGCCTTGACGGGATCCAGCGCCAGCGCCTCGTCCTCATCCTCAAACGCCAGGGAAACTTGTGCGCTAAAGTCGCTCTGACCGTCCGCCTTTTGTTCGTAATCAGCATGGCCCATGCGGCTGCGCGGCGCGTTGGGATGCAAGCGGGTAAGAAATTCGGGTCCGCCATGATCCGGCAGATTGGATCGGCGTGTACCGGGCGGCAGTTCGTTGATGCAAGGATACACATACCAGAAGTAATCCCAGTTCCAGGCCTTGATAAAAGCCGCCGATGCGCGCTCCCGCTCTTCAACGGTCCCGACCGGCAGGCCCACGACATGGGCAATCAGTTCCCAATGTTTTTGGGCGGACAGTTCCGACCGGGGAATCCGGTCCGTAGCCTTCAAGTTCAGCGCGTCCCATCCGGTTTGTGCAGACATAAGCTCCCCTTTATCACTCATTTAGCCGCCGAACTCTAGCGCATGAACCGCCATCGTCGAATGATCCTTCGAGTTAACGTTAAGTCAGCTTTTCGCTTGCCACCCCATCGGTTCTCTGGTAGAACCAATAATTATCGCATTGGTTCTTCGGGAGAACCGCTAATGAGCAGGATAACAGAAGCAATTGAGCGCGCGGAGCTGATACAGGCGCGCTTGCTGGCTCATCAGCCGCGGCGGCTGCGGGACTGGTCAGTCCGGTTCACCCTGCCGGATCGAGCTGGTCTGCTGTCCGGTCCGCGCGGCACGGGGAAGACCACTTGGATGTTGAATCAGGCGGCGTCGGAGCATCTGCTGTACCTTTCGGCGGACCATCCAGCGATCTCCATGGTTCCCCTCTATGATCTGATCGAAGGCATCTTCATGCAAGGCTATGAAGGCGTCTTGGTGGATGAGGTGCACTATGCGGCTGACTGGGCGCAACATCTCAAGGCGGCTTACGATTCTTTTCCGACGGGACGGATCATCGCTAGCGATTCGTGCGCGATCGCGCTACGTAAGGAAACGACCGATTTATCCCGCCGATTTCCCCTGCACAACATGCCTCTGTTGTCTTATCGGGAATACCTGGCGCTTCGGTTGGATCGGGAGATCCCCCAAGTGGACCCCTTTGCTCCAACCAGCCAGGCGGTGCGGACGCTGATGCGGGAAGTCAATCTGCTGCGCTATTTCCGCGATTATCTCGGCGGAGGCTTCCGCCCGTTCTTTCTCGAAGGGCCTGATCTCTATCAGGAAAAGGTCATGCATACGATCGCCAAAACCATGGAATCAGACATTCCTTTTCTGGTGCCACAGATTACGGAGAACCACTTGCGGCTGATGCATGCGGTAATCGGCTATCTAGCCATCGCCACCGTTCCCGTGCTCCAGGTGAATTCGCTGTGCCGTGAATGGGGGCTCGGAAAAGAGAAGCTCTATCAATTGCTCGCCGCCATGGAGCGGGCGCATCTGCTGCGTATCGTGCGCAAGCGCAACGACACCAAGCTGCATTCCGTGGGTGCAAAACTGCTCCTGCATGAGGCCTCCGTTTATGGATTCTTCGGTAGCAATATCGGGACCCAGCGCGAGGCCTACACCGTTGCGGCGCTGGCGGACGCCGGTTTTTCGGTCTTCGCATCGGCCAATGAGCAGGATTGCGACTTCATCGTTGACGGACACCGGATTGAAGTCGGCGGCCAAGGCAAACACCCCAAGAATGCCGACTTTGTCATCCGGGACAACACGGATGTGCCGTCAGGCAAGACCCTGCCCATGTGGCTGCTGGGCTTGGCATACTAGCCCGCACTTCTCACCAGCCATCTGCTGCGAGCGCGGATAGCACGGCAGATCAGGCACGCGCCTTGTGCGGCGACCTCGATGTGTTTCAACACACCGTCGCCCGCCGCCCTGCGCCGCGCACCTGCTCTGCCGCACTCTCCACGCTCTCGCGACGAAGTTGGTGAGAAATGCGGGCTAGCCGAGGAGGACTCGTTTAGCTCCACCGGCGGGCCTGCTACTCGATCGGCGCGCCGTCACACCGCGGCCAAACAGCGAGGGCGCATTGTATGTGGTCCAATATCGCTTCGTAAAGTCCATTGCGGATATCCGCACAGGCGGGATCCTGGTAACGGTTGATCCGTTCGCCGGGATCCGACGGCAAGTGGTACAACTCGCGCACGGGCGGCTGCCGTTGGTCGCGATGTTCGCGCCAGCTTCCGCGTCCGCCGGTGACCAGCTTCCACTCCGCTGTGCGCCACATCCAGAGCGGCGCCGGTTGGGGCGACAGGCCGTTGCCGTGCATCTCAGCGAATGCGCCTTGGCGGATTCCGGGGTTCAGCAAGGACTCTCCGGGCAGCTCCGCCGGGCAATCCAGTCCGCAGACATCCAGCAGCGTGGGGGCCAGATCAATCAGATTGGCCGGTCGCTCGTCCGTGCAACCCTTCGGCACATTCAGCCCAGCCAGCATCAGCGGTACGCGCACACTGGCCTCGTAAAGCGAGTACTTACTGAATCGTCCCCGGTCACCCAGACTTTCGCCGTGGTCGGAGAGAAACACGATCAACGTGTCTTCCGCCTGACCGCTCTGCTCCAGCCACTCGAGCACCCGACCGAACTGATGGTCGACGTAAGCGCAGAGCGCGGCGTAGCGGGCCAGGCTGAGGCGCTGTTCACGTTCCGGCAGCTCGGCCCAGGCCTGGGCGGCCTCCAGAGTGTGGCGGAGCTGGGGAAAGTGATCCTCGTCCGGCTGTACGGAGAGGTCGGGAAGCGGCAAGGCGTCCAAATCAATTCTTTCCAACCAGGCCTCCGGGACCAAGAGCGGCGCGTGCGGGGCGTCGAAGGACAGATACCCCAGCCAGGGACGCGCGGCGGGCGCATCGTGCAACGCCTCCAGCAGCTTGTCGGTCAGCCAAGCCTCCCGCCAATCGGAACCGTCGCCGGGCAGCGTGCGACCACGATAACCGTCAATGCCTTCGCCGCCCCATCCCGCCGCCTTGTTCCATGCGCGAATCTCCCGCATGCGTTCGGGATGCTGGTCCGGGTC
>SLAD01000160.1 GCA_007126995.1 Kiritimatiellia bacterium
CGAATTGTGGGGGCACGGTCCAGATCATCGCCTGCATCGAAGACCCACCAGCGCAGGCAATGGAGGCTTTGCGACTTTCCGCGCCAGCGGAATGAAGCGAAGCCGGAATGCCGTTGCGCGTGATCCAGCGGATACTGACTCACCTGGCTAACAAGGATCTTCCCGGCCTGTGGGCGGAAAGCCGTGCCCCGCCGACCAAGCGAATCGGCTTGCATTCTTAGCATCGCAGAGATTCGACTTCAAGCTGCGCTTTCCTCGGGCGCGGTCCGGCGTCGCTCGTGCTGGAACAGGCCAATGCTAGAAAAATAGTGGGATTTCGCAATTCGATTGCCTATGGCAGAGTAGATTCGGACGGAATTCGGCCGGCTTTGGCCTGCAACCGGGGTCAAACGCCGCCATGGCACAGCTCCGGATACCGCTGGAAATCGGGAAATGAGGCGCTTATACTTCCTATACCCTGCTGGGAGAGCCGATGTAGTGGGAGCCAACGGCCTGGGGAGGCTCCAGCAGGACGCCGTAACCGGGTGGAGACTGCGGTGAACGGCCACCAGGGTCGCCCAGAGCAAAGCAGAAAATGGCTATGAATCTGTCCGCCTGATACGCAAGGAAAAAAAATCGAAACGACCGAGCGAAATTTTGTAATTTCATCGGGTATTATTTCCAAGTGATAAATGGGGGGGTCCGCAAGTGTCGGATCTGCCAGCTCTTGATAACCGAAGATCAGCCATCAAGGCTGGCAAGGACTCAGGCCAAATGAATCAGCAGGTTGATGGGGGGGGCGACGCTGTGGGGCGCTCTTGTCATGTAAAGTCGGTTTCGGCTTTGTTTGCGAAACTCGATCGATTTTCACGTTTACTGGTCGCCGCTGGCTTGTTGCTCTGCGGCCAGGCCTTCTCACAAGTGTCGGTGACGCCGATCACATGGGATGTTGTAGGGCTGGATCACAACCGACCGCTGACCAGTGGGCCGGAATTGTTCCCGGTCGGGGTCCGAGTCTGCAATGAGGGCGCGCAGCCTACGGATGAGATACAGGTGAGCATGATCTGGGATGATCTGGTCGACCCACCCCAAACCCATCCCTGGATCAACAACCGGCCTGGCTCACGAACCGAGCTTGATTTCGAAGCGCTGGCGCCAGACGACTGCGTTGATGGTTACTTCGAAATTCAGCTCACCCGCGGGGCAGGAGCTTTTTTTCAGTCCAGGCCCTACCGAATAGAGGTCAGCGATCCGGATGACAATCTTCTCGGTGCTTCTCCTACGCCGCGCCAGATCTACATTGAGCGACTGGTGTCGCAGAATCGCAATTCGACCAACCTGATCCGATGGGGCCAGGATTCCCCTCAGAGCCAGGCCGACTGGGTAACCCTGGGGCCTGGCGGCGGGCTCAACCTCGCTGTAGGTGAGACCTACTTCATTGAGCTCACGACCCAGACCGCCACTGCCTACGATCAGTTGCAGTCGTTTTTGACACTCTCAAACACCATTTTTCAGGTCAAGTCGGTATCGACGACCTACAGCACCCTGACAGCGCCCCCTTCGCGGGTGCCCGTGCCCAACCCCAGCCTTTATGCCGATGGCTGTCGCTGGGATCCCGATCCGAACAGTCCGAACTATCTTTCCTGCCTGGCGACCGGCAAGGCCGGTGGGGTCATAGTGACCACCTACGAGATCGACATTATCGCAGGCGGTGGTGATTCGGTAGGGCTACTGGCGCTCATTTATGATGTCTCGGGCGGTAGCTACCACTACAACACCGATTTCAGCAAGTCGCCGGGTGATGTCATTGTTGGCGACCCGACCAATGCGTCTTTTGCCAAGCGATTCATCCCGTCGACGATCGGTGCCGACGGCACCGCAACCCTTCGATTCACCATCACCAACCCCAACCCTTTCACTGTTTCGGGCTATCGATTTGTCGATGATTTGCCGGGCAATATGGAAGTGGCGGACCCGGCCAGCGCCAGTAGCACCTGCGGTGGAACCCTCACGGCGATCCCGGGCAGCGGCGAAGTCGAGTTCGAGGGCGGTGTGATTGCAGCCAACTCCAACTGCACCATCCTGGTTTCGGTCACCGTGCCGTTCGACGCTACCGCCAGCTACCCGGTTGAACTGGACAACTTTGCCGAACTCTTCGTCGGTGATGCGGAAGACCCCTCTGACTCGGCCGAAGCGACCTTGATCGTCACCGAAGACGAGCCGCCGCCGCTGGAATGTGTCGAAATTGCACCCGGAACCCCGGTAGCGCAGTGGTCGCAATTCTTGTCGGCAAACAATCCGAATCATCCACCAACGGGTCCGGCAGTAAACGGTGTCGGACTTGGGACAGCTGCGGGAGCGGGCAACACGACGTCTGCGCCGGGCCCGACAAACCGCTGGGTCGGCAATATTCTCTCCGATGGCACGGAACCCAATTTGGCGGCCCGGCTAGTCGCTGCCAGGACTCTCGGACGCTATTTTGAGTTCTCGCTGGATACCACCGGACTGGAGGCGGTGAATCTGAGCTTCGCGACATCTCGGCAGAATGCCAACGCTCCGTCAACCGTGACCCTGGATTATGGTCCTGCCGGTGACTTTACCCTTGGCTCCGAGACCTGGGGGCCAGTCAGCACCAACGCGGGCTCACCGTCCATCTTCAACGTCAGCAATCTGACCAATCTTTCATCCAGCGGCATCACGCTGTTCCGCTTTTACATTTATGACGCGGCCAATCCGAACATCGATATTCGCATCCATGAGATGAATTTCACCGGGGAAGGAGAAATCTGCACCCCAATCGATCCGGAAGACGCACCCGAAGCGCCCATTCTGGTCAAGAGTTTTGACCCCGATACGGTTTTCCCTGGTCAGACATCAACGCTGAACTTCACGATCACAAACCCTAACCTTTCCGATGCACTGAGCGGTATCACTTTCCGTGATGAGCTGCCGGTTGGCATGACCAGCATTGATGGCAGTTTCATCGGTAGCTGCGGTGGAACCTGGGGACGGGAGAGCGGAGATCCAGGCATCCTGCTGTTGACCGGGGGGAGTCTGGCGGCAGGTGCGAGTTGTGACCTGTCTGTCGATGTCGTCTCGACCAGCGTGGGCGTCAATGTCAACATCAGCGACCCGGTTGATGCTACGGAGACCCTGCCTGGCAACAGTGCAATGGATAACCTGGAGGTGCTGCCGCCGCCCTTGCCAGCGTCGATCGCCAAGTTTTTCGATCCCAACCCATTGCTGGATCCGGACGGGGCAAGCACTCTGGCTTTCCAGGTCAGCAACGCTGATCCGCTTCTGGATATCAGTCAAGTCGCCTTTATTGACGAGCTTCCTTCAGGGATGCAGCCAGCTGATGACCCTATCATCTTTTTTGACAACGGCCAGTGCGGTCCGTATGACCTGGTCTGGGATTCTTTTGCCGGCGAACTGATTTTCAGCAACGGCCAGATTCTGGCAGGGGAAACCTGTGAGCTGTCAATCGACGTGGTTGTACCCGGCCTGGATCCGTCAGACCTGCCGGCGCTGTTCTTCAACGAAACAGGTGTTGTCAGCCATGTATTCGAAGGTATCACTTATGTGGGAAATCAGGCGAATGCAACCCTGCTCGTAGATCAACCGATTCCTGGTGTTGCGCTGCTGAAGCAGGTCGGTCCGGGCGGTGACCCGGGCGACGATCCTGCAACTGAGTGGCCGTGGTCCAACTACCTGGCAGTCCCACTGGGCGCCGAAGTCTACTACAAGCTGACTGTCGAGAATATCGGCGAGACCGAGCTGGTGAATCTTGTGGTGAGCGACCCGCTGGTGGACCTGTTGGGATGCAGTTTTCCCTCCACCCTGCCTGTTGCCGACGTCAGTGATCCGGAAGGCCATATCGCCTTTTGCATCATCGGTCCGCTGGATGCGGATGTTGCAGGCAGCTTCGACAATATCGCCTCGGTAAGCGCCGAGGGTAATGGAGAACTGGTCGAGGACGACGATACCGCCACATATGCCACCTCCGAGTTGACCCTGGTCAAGACAGCAGACCGGGACTTTTTCGAAGCGGCCGGCGAAACAATCAACTACACATTCACCGTCGAAAACACCGGATTCGCGATCTTGCAAGGGCCGGTGGAGATTGACGACCCGTTGATCACCAATGTGAGTTGCCCGCCGCTGAATACCATCGGCAATGGAGACAACTTCTTTGATCCCGGTGAATCTTTTGAGTGCACGGGCAGCTACACCGTTACACCTGCCAATGTGAACGAAGGTGAAGTGGTCAACGTGGCGTTTGCGTTCACTCCGGAGGCAGTATCGGACATAGACGAAGCCACGGTTTCCCTGCGGAGGGCAGATGTCAGCGTCAACAAGAGTGCTGATCCGGCCAGTGGCGAGGTGGTCACGGCGGGTCAGACGATCGAATACACCTTGACGGTGGTGGTCAACGACTCGGCGACGACGGACGCGGTGGTGCTGGTGGATACGC
>SLAD01000418.1 GCA_007126995.1 Kiritimatiellia bacterium
GGCAGTTCGGCGAGTTCAGAAAAAAGATTAGGGCAAAAGATTAAGGCGAAAGACAAAGGAATAGCGTCTTTCCCCTCCTTGTCTTTCGCCTTAATCCTTCGCCTTAATCTGCACCCATAGGTCGGACCGGGGTCGGACCACAGGTTTCTCTAGGGCCTCACGACTTGCGACAGCGAAACGGTATTATTCTGAGGCGTTTTTTTAGGGTGTTTTGAGGCTCTAAGGGGTGAGAATGCGGCGAGCCGGGCGGATGGGAATAGGCACTAATCGTTGGAAAACCTCGGCCCGGCTTACAAATTGGCGCCGTTGGTTCGGCAGACTTCGGCGTACCAGCTTGCACTGTCTTTCGGTGTGCGTTGCAGGGTGCCGAAGTCCACGTGAACCAGGCCGAACCGCTGTTTGTAGCCTTCGCTCCATTCGAAGTTGTCCATCAGCGACCAATGGAAGTATCCACGGACGTCCGCCCCTTCCGTGATGGCTTGGCGTAATGCTTTCAGATGGCGCGACAAATAGTCGATGCGTTGCGGATCGTGCACCGCTCCATCCTCCATCACCCAGTCCATGCACGAAATGCCGTTTTCGGTGACCACGATGGGGAGGTTGTATCGTTCGTACAGGAACCGTACGCCCCAGCGCAGGGTTTCCGGCTTGCACTTCCACCCGTAAAGGGTGAGCGGGTGGCCCGGCGTGGTCTCGACGTGTTCGGCTTCCCCGTCGGCGCCCGCCCGGACCGTTGATCCGCAGTAGATGTTGCCCCCGTAGAAATCAAGCGGCTGGGCGATAAGCTGCATGTCCGCTTCGGTGACACGCGGCATCGCGGAGCCGAAAATGCGCAAGCCGTCCTCGGGATAACGCCCGAAGACAACAGGGTCACCCCACCATGTGTTGTTGAAGACATTATTGTGCGGATCGGAGGAGGCCTTGATGTCGAACATTTCCTTGCGGGCCGCTTCCACATCCTCCGGCCGGTCCGTGGCCGGGAAGGTTATGCAGCCCACGGGTGCCCAGCCGATCTGGGCGGGTGTCCGGGCTTCTGCACGAAGGATTTGAGCGGCCCGGCCATGCGCCAACAAGGTATGATGCCCGGCCAGCAACACCTCGGAAAGCCCGAGGCGCAAGCCCGGAGCATGAGAACCGACGTCGTGCCCGAAACCGATAAAACACTGCGGTTCGTTTAATGTAAACCAATGCCGAACGCGGTCGGAATATCGTTTCACGACCACGCGGGTATAGTCTTCAAACCATTCCGGACTACGCGGGTTCAGCCAGCCACCCTGACAGAAAAGCGCGTAGGGGTAATCCCAGTGGAACAACGTGATCCACGGTTCAATATCGGCTTCCAGCAAGGCATCGATCAAACGATCATAAAAGGCCAGGCCCGCTTCATTTACCGTACCGTTGCCGTCGGGGATGATTCGGGGCCACGAAAGTGAAAAGCGATAGGCGCGTAAGCCGCACGCCTTCATGAGTTGTATGTCTTCCTCCAAGCGATGATAATGATCACACGCGACATCGCCTGTGTGTCCTTCCCACACGAAGCCCGGTTGGCGACACACCATATCCCAGACGGACGGCCCTTTGCCGTCTTCGTCCTTCGCCCCCTCAATCTGATAGGACGCCGTCGCCGCCCCCCAACGAAAATCTTTTGGAAATCCTTTTATTGCGTCTGTTGTCATGCTTGTTCTCCTTTGATTATTTGAGATTGTTTCTGGAGGCCCCTGACCTCTTTTGCAAGATTGATCTATCGAAAATCTGCTTATCGTTCAATAACCCGCAAGCGAAGGAAGCAGTGTGAGGGTAGGGGGGCGGGTGTTCGGATCGTGACAATATCCCGGTCGCCGTCGCTTTCGATCCCGTGCAACCATTGTTGGTCGGTGCCCGGCATGGAACTCCAAATCGCGATCCAGTCGTATGCCGTCAGGTCCGAGGCTTGTTCCACTTCCCAGATCAGATCGGCAGCCGACACCGCGCGCGGGAAACGAGCGCCGAAATCCGAACCGTCATTTAGCAGAACGGGATGCAGCAGGTCGCCGGCATCGATGGGATCCAGCGCGCCCAGACCGGTGCCGTAACGCAGCAGATTCGGCCAGCTATCCTCGCCGGGCGCATGATCGTTGGCGGCATCGCCTTCATTTAGCGGCGTGCCGTAATGGGTTTGCCGCCACTGCTGCAAGGGCGTCAGGGCGTCGTTATCGATGATGCGCAAGTCGGCGGTATACTCCTCCCCGGAAAAGAGGCCGGTAAATGAGTCGGCCACGCGGATTTCGTCGAACTGATCATCGTTTGAATAGCCGACCAGGTCCAATCGCCGTATTGCGTCGAGGTTCGCCTGCATGTCCAACGTCGCTGTCGCCAGCGCATTGGTTGGATTTGTGCCGCTGGCTTCGGGATCCATCCACGCATGTATTTTGCGATCTTCGAAATCCAGCAGCATGACCACCCAATGATTGGCCGGATTGATATTCTGCCCGAGCAACTGCGCCTCATGGCCGTCCCCCGCCTCCAGGATCCAGTGGTCGGTATTGTTCTTGTATCGGATCCGGACCCAATGCCCGGCACCCGCCGCCTGCTGCAACCATAGCTGAGTACCCCAGTTGCCCGACCGCCGACCAAGGATGGCGGAAACCCAGACTTGATTCGTGCTGACGTCCGCAGAATTGAAAGCCCGCCGAATGTTGGTGCCGGCGCCATCGTCGGTCAGGCGCGCCGCCCGCGTGCCCGGCGTGGTGATGACGCCGTTATTCGTGTAGGACAGCGCGGGCTCCACCAGAACCGGGTTGGCGCTGGCGGACGTCTTGCCCCAAGCTCCGCCCCAGCCCCAACCGGTGTGCTGGCCGTCCAGACCGGAATCCAAAGCCCCTTCAAACGATTCCCCTGCGGCCGCGTGCGGGACAAAAGCGGTCAGGGTGGCCCATTCAGAGATGTTGGTAATGGAGTCGTCCAATAAATCGACGTCGACCGTCAACTGCGAAACGCCCTCCGGCAGTGTCACGGAGAAAGGCGGCTGCATGCGGGCATCGTTGGCGCGTAGCAGGAGCGTCAACGGCGCATTGGTATCGGTGCGCGAGACGGTAGCCGACACGGTGCGATTACTTTCCACCACGACGGCGGGATCAAAGGTGATGTGGACCGACGGGGTCGACCAGGTGGTGGCGGAGGCCAAGGTCGTGTCGCTCTGTCCGTGATCGTTATAGGCCCGCAAACGGTAATGCGCGGTGGTATCCGGCGCGAGGCCGCGATCCGTGAACTGGTCGGCGGTCCCCGCTAGTTGCACGGCAATCACCTCCCACGGTCCTTCTGCGCTGGACAGACTGCGTTCAAGTCGTAACGCATTGGCGTTGGCGGGCGGCGCCCAGGTCAGCGCAACCGCCGTATGCGAAAGGGCTTCCGCGCTAAAGTGGCCCGGCACAGGCGGCGGCATGGGGGTGGTAATCTCGGCGTGCACCCAGTCGCTGGCACCGACCGAGTTCCATGCCTGAATGCGGTAGTAGAGATCATAGTAATCGGCGGCATCGAAATCCGTGAAGGAGGTGCTGTCCGCAGGACGTTCGACCAACGGGCTCCAATCGACGCCGTTCGTGCTCCGCTCGATGATGTAGCTTTCCTCGTCCACGGCGATGTCCAGCCATGTCAGCAGGACTTCGCCGTTCGGTCCGCGCGTCGCCTCGAAATCTTCAGGCGCAAACGGAATGGCCGGAGGACCGGTCAGCTCCAGGCGAATGGGGCCGGAGGCCGGCACGACGAACCCGGAGCCTTGCACGGAGATGTAATAGGTGGTTCCCGCCTCAGCCGTGAACACGGTCGGGCCGTTATTATTGCCCCGACGCGCGCGCACCGTGGCATCGCCGTTGAACGGATTCCCGGTGTGGCGCGGGAAGGGCGTGATGGGCGTCAAGTTGTCGACCGAATCCCCGACAAATACGCCGATGAGGTTCACCGATTCGCTGCCGATGGTGTCCAAGGTGATTTCGCCCGACGCGGGGGCGGTCCATCGATACCAGATGGATCGGAAGTTGTTGTCCGGCTCTGAGCTGTAGGGGCCGTCAATCCGGGGTTCGTCCGGCTCGACGGTGGTCTCCAGATGATGGCCATGGGTCGTCCACCGGCTGCCCACCATTTCCGTGGCGTCGGTGAAGCGGTCGTTCGGCGCCGGGCGCGTGACCAGGAAAGAGAGATTGCCTGCATAAACCGCGTCGGCGCCGAAGTAGTAGGTGGTGCCCTCAACCGCGTTGAAGGAGAGCGAGCTCCAGGTGTTGTTCCCGGTATTATGGCCGGCGCTGTTCTGGTCGGAGGCGATGGTGGTGAGGCTGTTGACGGCGGAACCCGTGTATACGCCCAGGCCGGTGCGGCGCGCGTGGTAGTCGTCGTAGAGGTTGCCGGCGGTGGAGACCACGAACGGACCCGATTCCGTGGCGGTCCATTTCCACCAGAGCGAACGGCC
>SLAD01000208.1 GCA_007126995.1 Kiritimatiellia bacterium
ATGGTGGCGGATCCGGCCCAATCGTTGCCGGCGCTGCGGGCGGATTATGTCGCCCATCGCTTTGGGCCAGCAGCTGGCCCCATCGACCAGTTCTATACGATGCTGGATGAGGCATATGCGGCGGCCGATTGGGATCCGCCGATCTGGCGCGACATCACGGTGCCGTCCGCCCGCGTCTTTGCCCCGCACACCATCGAGAAAGGCTGGACGCTGTTGAAGGAGGCGCAGGAATTGCTGGCCCGCGACAGCGCGCGTCGTCGGGCCGTATTGGACCGGTTGATGACCTCGTGGGATTACGTTGAAACCACGGTGTTACCCAAACAATTGATGGCATCCGAGGACGGATCGTGGCGCTTGGTGCGCGAGGAGGACCGGTACCTATTCAATCCGGGTGCGCCGACGGACCATGCGAAGACTTGGGAGAGCATCCGCCAACGCGCGGAGGAGCAGGGGCTGCTGGATGCCGCAATGGAACGCGTGCTATTCAGGGCGCGTTCCCGCGAGGAACCGATTCACTGGCTGGAAAACGAGCGGCTGCGACTCGGCGTTCTTCCCGGTGTCGGCGGTCGATTGATCCGTCTTATCGACCGGCAGAACGGGCAAAACCTGTTCTTCGAGCCGATGCAATTGACCGGGCTTACCGATCCCGGCGCGTCTTATTTCCGTTATGGCGGCTATGAAGAGTATACGCGCTCGGCCTTCGCCTCTCCCGGTTGGGAATTGGCGATGGATGCGGAGCGGGAAGCCGGGTCCGATTATTCGGTGCTGCATCTGAATGCGTTGACGCCGGAGTCCATCCGTATGCAGCGCGCGATTCACCTTCGTGACGGCGATATCCCGACCTTCGAAATCGAATCCCGGTTGACCAACGAAGGAAGCGACCCCTTCCCGGCGATGATCCGGGTGCATCCGGAATTCCAGTTGACCCCGGAGCTTGATGACACACTCCTCTTGTATCGAGCGGCGGACGGGGAGCCGCATATGTTGCCGGTCACGGCCATTGCTGCGGTGGACGAGTTGAAGCCGGACGGCGTCTGGGGATTGGCGGATCGCCGCACCGGGCGGGGGCTTATTCACGAATTCGATCCGAATCAGGCATCAGCGCATGTGCACATCGACCGGGCCTATCAATCGCTGAATCTGGAATTGTTCGGGGTCCCCACCCTGCTGAACCCGCAGGAATCCGTTGGGCTGTCGCATCGGTACACCCTGCTAAACGACATGGCGGAATGGCCGACGGAGTGGAGGACCTTATGGGAGGCCCACCATGCGGCGGTGCCGGATGAGGCGCTCGGGTTTGAGCCGGTTCCGGGAATTGTGGGGCAAGGGGCGCGGGTGCGTGACCGCGCCACCCCCCAATTCGGCCGGGTGGCGTCCAGCCTGTCCGCCGGAGGCACCTTCGAGGCGTGGCTGAAGCTGGATCAACCGGCGAGCGAACAGCACGACGCCTTGATTATGAGCGCCGGCACCCGGCAACCGGATTACATGGTTCTGGCGGTGCGCGAAGGGCATCTGGTATTCTATCGGTTCCAGCGCAACGACGACGCGCGCGGGTTCAGGGCATGGGTGAAAGTCGACACCGCGGTGCCGGATTGGCGTGCGAGAGAATGGCAACACGTGGCGGTGACCTGGCAGAATCTTGGCGCGGCGCAAAGCCGTGTGACCCTGCACCTGAATGGGCGGCCGGTCATACATCGCGCCGATTTGGATATGGTCCCGTTTAAGGAGGCGGTGCGATTGGCTGTTGGCTGGGATTCATCGAATGCCGGGCAGCCTCGTTTACCAGGAGCGCTGGATCAGGTGCGGCTATACGGCTACCCGCTCCCGGGCGAGGCGATACGGGCCTCCTACCAGGCCGGTCGGCGCGCCGAATCGCATACACAGGGTGAACATGCGCTTGTCGTTCTGGATTTCGAGGGAGAAGTTCGGTGATGCCTGGCGGAAACATCCCCGAGACGCATGCGCGGGGATTTACTTTGGTCGAACTTATGGTTGTGATGGCCATTCTGGGACTGCTGCTCGTGCTGACTATTCCCGGCATGCGGTCTGCCTTGGAGCGTTCGCGAAGTGCGGCCTGCATAAATAATCTGCGCACATTGGGGCAGGCAACGGCCCTGTATGCAGCCGATGAGAAGGGATTCATCCCTTTCCAGTTTAATGAAGGCGGGCAAGGACAGGGCTATGCCGATCCCCCCTGGTTCAATCTGCTGGCACCCTACGTGTCCGCGGTAATACAGACGGAAATCAGCTTGTTGTCAGGCACCGATCAGGCCTTTCGCTGCCCGAGTCAACGCGGCGATTTTGCCGTCAGCTACGGCCCCAGCAGCGGCCATCTGCTGGATGGGCCTCGCCTTTCCATGACGCGCATCGCCGCACCGGGGGAAAAAATCTGGTTGATCGATGTGCCGATAGGCAATGTGTACTTCTTTAATCCGGCTCTCCCCTCCGAGCACTGGCTCGCACCCCGACATGGGGACGGGGTGCATGCGCTCTTCTTCGACGGACGCGTGGAATGGCTCTCCGCAGAAGAGGTGGAGGCAAACCGGCCAATCATGTTTCAAGCCACCCGCAATTAGAGAATACGCCATGGCTCCGCTTTTCCCCTTGTCCAACGACCATATCCTTTTCGATATCGACGGGACGTTAACCGACGATCGCGACCGGCCGCAGATTCAGGCGCACTTCACTTTGGGGAACGCGGTCTTTGAGATATTTCGTGATCTTATGGTGGCTGCGGGAGAGTCCCGGGTCCAAGCCGAACGGAGCCTCGCTCAGTACGCAAAACAACATGTCTATTGGGACTATGCCGACTTCATTCATCAGTTCAATCTGCCTCCGGCGGATACCTGGAATCGTTTGCGCGAGTGGCACGCGGATCATATCCGGGTTTATGCGGATGGGGTCGATTTGGTCCGTCAGCTGCATCGGGAGGGATATCCGTTGCACATTATCAGCAATAACCCCCTGAGCGGCTGCTTGTTGAAATTGGAAGTGGCTGGCCTGGGTGGGTTGCAAGGGACCCCTTTTTTTTCGCGAATATTCTGTTCTAATATTCAGCGGGGCCAAAAGAGTAGCATGGCCTACTGGCAGCGGGCTCTCGTCAGTGCCGATATACGACCGGAGCAAGCCATCGTGATCGGCAATGATCTGCACGAGGACTTTGAGGTACCCGCGCAGATCGGCATCGACCGTTGTTTTATTGTGGACCGTCACAGCCGTCTCGCACTCTCCGCCGGGCCGGTGCTGGTGGACGACCTCCGCAATGTCGAGGGACTGTTGCGGGATCTCTCGCGCACGGAGGACGTGTCCTGCCGATGAAATCGTTCCTTGAACGAATCATGCGATTGCGGAATCCTGCCTTTAGCGTTGATCCGCGCTTGTCCGTCCACGCTCTGTGGGCGGCGCTCTGCGCACATTGGATCCGACAGGCACGGGGCTGGCGCAGGATGCTGCACGGCAGACGTCCGTTCGGACTTTCGCTCGGACGCGGTGTGCAGTTCTTTAATCCTCGCGATGTGCGGTTCGGTCGCCATGTCATTATCGGTGACTATGCCTATATCCATGCGCTGGGCCCGGAAAGCCTGGTATTCGGAGATCAGTCCGGTTGCGGCGCGTTTTGCCGGATCGTGACGTCGGTTCAATTCAATGAAGTGACCGGCCATATCCGATTGGGGCGGAATGTTTGGATCGGGGACGGTTCCAAGCTTGGCGGTGCGGGCGGACTGGAGATTGGTGACGACACGTTTACTGGTCAGTATGTGACGTTTCATCCAGAGAATCATCGCTTCGATGATCCCACCCGTCTCATGCGCCTGCAGGGCGTCACACGGAAAGGCATCAAGGTGGGCCGGAACTGCTGGATCGGCGCCAAGGTGACGGTGTGCGACGGCGTAACCATCGGCGACCACTGTGTAATTGCCGCCGGCGCCGTCGTCACCCGCGACATTCCTGCCAATCACCTTGCCGGCGGGGTGCCCGCCCGCGTCATTCGACCGCTTACCCCCTCCACCGTCTATGACCCATAAATACGAACCACTACGCGCCTTTGTCGCTGACGGCTTGACCCGCATATTTCGGGAACCCCGTGGGGTGTTGCGTCATCCGTACATTGATCCCGGCGGACCCTACGGGACGAATCTCTGGGATTGGGACTCCTATTGGAGTCTGAAAGCGGCGCTGGGCCTGGCGACCGATACGAACCGTGATCCAGCTTGGCGCGCGCAGGTCATTCGTCATGCAACCGGAGTATTGAACAATTTTTTCGAACATCAGGGAGAAGACGGCAGTGTGCCCATTTTAATGACGCCTGACGACGCGGATTGGTTCGACAGCACCACGGATCCCACCCAAAACATGGCCAAACCGGTGTTCGGCCAATTGATGCGCGACCTCGCCCTGCTGCACGATGACATCCATGAGGTCGTGCGCTGGTGCGTGCAGCTGGACGCATATTATCAGTGTTTCGTGGGCCGCTATCAGGATGAAAGCGGTTTGTTCGTGTGGGCCAATGACGTGGCGATCGGCAGCGATGACGATCCGACGACATGGGGCCGCCCGCCGTTCTCGTCCGCCAATCCACTCCTCAACAATCTACTTTACGTCGACCTGCGCGCGGCAGCGGAGGTGGCGGGCCGGGTTGAGCAGGTTGCGTTTCAGGAGAAATGGAATCAACTGGCGGATGCGTTGGCCGCGCGTATTCAGGAATACATGTGGGACGAGCGGGACGGCTTCTTCTACAGCGTGGATGTGCAGTGCAGGCAACAGACCCGGCCGCATCGGCATTTCGGCGTGCTGAATGAGAACCTGGTTCCCACATGGTCCTGTCTGCCGCTCAAGGTTTTGTATTGGACTGGCTTTCTGCCGATGTGGACTGGTATTGCGACCCCGTCACAGGCGGAGCGCATGGTGTGCGCGCACCTGCTGAAAGAGGATCGTTTCTGGGCATCGCACGGCGTCAGGACACTATCTGCCGATGAGCGTATGTATGATCCCACATCCGTGCGGGGCAATCCCAGCAACTGGTGTGGCCCCATCTGGATTTTAAGCAACTATCTGGTATGGGAGGGTCTGCGGGCCTACGGTTTCGGCGAGGAAGCCGATGCACTGTCGGAGCGCACGTTGGCGCTGTTGGAACAGACACTTCGCGAAGAAGGGCAGGGGTATGAGAATTTTCATCCCGACACGGGCCAAGGCTTGGCCGGCCCGGGTTTCGTAAGCTGGAATGTGCTGGTCTACTTCATGCTGGCTGCCTGGAGTTCCGAGTCATGATGATTGATCAGGAACAACTACGTGACCGCATCATGGGGTGCTGGATCGGCAAGGCCGTGGGCGGCACCCTGGGCATGCCGTTTGAGGGCTGCGCCGGGCCGCTCGATGTCTCAATGGCGCGCATGGCCGGTCAGATGCTGCCGAACGACGATCTCGATCTTCAACTGCTGTGGATACACGTGCTTGAGCAACGTGGCCGCGCCACCCGTGCGGCCGACCTTGCCCAGGCGGCGGCGGACCATTACGTCTGCTATCCCGACGAATACGGCGTGGCGCGCTGGAATACCTGGCGCGGACTGAAACCACCCCTGACCGGATCGCACAACAACGCTTTCGGTGACGGCATGGGCGCGGCCATCCGCTCCGAGATCTGGGCCTGTATTGCAGCCGGTCGCCCCCGGCTGGCCGCCTCCCTCGCGCGCGAAGATGCCTTGGTGGATCACCACGGCAACGGTGTGTATGCGGAGATGTTTCTCGCCGCTTTGGAAAGCCGGTGCTTCACCAGCCAGGACGTGACCGATATCCTGTCGGCGGGACTGGAGGTCATCCCTTCCGATTGTCGTCTGGCGCAGGCGGTGCGGTACGTGTACGAGGGCCAGGCCGACGGGCACACGTGGAGCGAGGTCAGGCAGGGGGTAGGCTCCGCCTTTCCATCCCATAACTTTACCGATGTAACCTTGAACCTGGCGTTTATCGTCATGGGCATGCTTTTTGGGGCAGGCGATGTGGAACAAGCACTGACGCTTGCCGTGAATGGCGGGATGGACACGGATTGCACCGGGGCCACGTGCGGCAGTATCCTTGGCCTGATGCAAGGCGCTTCGGGTTTGCCGGACGCTTGGCGACGTATGGCCGGCGACGAGATCGTATTTCACGAAAGCCTGTCCGCGCTCCCGTTGCCCCGCACCCTGGCGGAATTGACTGATCGCACCCTTGCGCTGCATGCGCAGTGGGTGGGCCAGCCGGATACCGGGCTGGAACAGGCCACCCCGGACACCGCGCCCCCGATTGATGACCCGCACGACTGGCTGGTATTCCGGTATGCCGCTGACGACGTCTTGAAAGGGGAGCCGGACGCGATCGCCACAGCGGAACGCAATCCGGTGAGCGCGCGATCCGCTCATTGCCGTTTCAACGGCATTCATCTCGACCTGTCGGACGTCGTGCAACGGCCCGGCGATGTGCTGTATCTGCTGACGTGGCTGCGCACGGATCCGTTGCCTGCGGGGGGCGCAACGTATCTGATGTGCTGTGCCGACGCCGGGATCACGGTCTGGTGGGACAACCAACGGGTCTTGGATTATCACGGACGCCATCCCGCCATCCCGGCCTTTCATCGCACCGAGGGTGGCGCCACGGTTCCCGTCTCCTTGACCGCCGGGCGGTGGCATCGGCTGAAGATCCGCTTGTTATGCGGGGCGGGTCCGTTGACCTGCACCGCCGCGCTTGGCGATGCCTTGGGCCGCTATATCCATCCCGTCCGCTATGGCTACGGAAAGGTTGAAGCATGAGTACATTGGATTGGACGATCGCGACCGGATTGTTGATCGCCTTGATTGTGGCGGCCGTCTATCTGGGTCGCCTGAACAAGAGCGTGGCCGACTTCATTCTGGCCGGTCGCAAGGTCCGCAAGTATCTCGGCATGAGTTCGGGGACGGCGGAAGGATTGGGGTTGGCCAGTATTGCGGCCAGCCTGCAGCAGGGCATGCAGAACGGCTTTGCCCTGATCTGGATCAGCATCATTCTGATGTGTTACACCGTGCCGGTCTTTGGCCTGATTGGATTCGGGATCAAACGGTTCCGGGCTACGCTGTGCATGACCATCCCCCAGTTTTTGGATCAGCGCTATGATCCACGACTCCGCCTGTTGGTAGGCGTGATTCTGGCCTTGTCCGGCATTCTGAACATGGCGATCTTTCCGATCACGAGCAGTTATTTCCTGGTGGCCTTCAGCGGTTTGCCCGAGGTCTTCACATGGGGCGCGTGGACCTTCGACACCGTGCATGTCTGCATGATTGCCCTCGTCGTGCTGGCCGTGCTGTTCACGTTTCTCGGCGGCATGGTCACGGTCGTGGTCACCGACTACATTCAGGCCACCATCGTGGTCAGCGCCATGTTGTTTGTCGGGATCATGACCTTGACGGAGCTGGGCCCGTCCCTGATTCATCGCACCTTGACCGATGAAATCGGCGAGGCCGCTTTCAATCCGTTTCTCCGGGGCAGTTACGGTTTAACGTGGATCGTCTGGGTCTTTCTTTTGACGACCGTCAACAAGCTCGCCTTTGCGCCGGCGGTCCAGAAGATGGCCTCGGCCGATTCGCCTGAGACCGCCCGCAAAATGGAGCTGTTGCAAAGTATTTTCGGCATGGGCATGCGCATCTTTCTGCTCCTCATCGGCATCGGCGCGCTCGTTTCGCTGGGCGGCGTGCCCGCGGGCGAAACGGCGGAATCCTATTTCCGGTTCGCCGGCGCGATCCATTTGCGGGAAACCTTGCCGGTGGTCTTGATGGGCCTGGTATTCGCCGCCTTCCTGTTTGCGTCGCTGAGCACGGACGACAGCTACCTGCTGGCGTGGTCCGCCGTGATCGTCAACGACATCGTGCAGCCGCTGTTTAAAAAGCCGTTCAGCCCGAAAGCGCATATTCGTATCATGCGCGGGTTTATCGTATTGATCGGCCTGTTCATCATCGGTTTCGGGCTGACGTACGATCCGCAGGAAAGCATCCTCGACTATATGTACATGACCGGAACCCTGATCGGGGGAATCGGCATTGCCGTATTCATGGGCTTGTACTGGTCCAAGGCGACCACGGCGGGTGCGGTGTCCGGCATCATTACTTGTGCGGTCATCCCCTTGGCGGACTTGTTCGGCAAACAGATCGTGGGCGATCGATATCCGCTGACCACTCAGCAGTCGGGTTTGCTGGCGTTGATCAGTGCGGTGGTGGTGCTCGTCGTGGTGTCCTGGTTGACCGGTCGCGGTCGCGTCGCCCCAGGCTGGGTGGACTACGGCGTCGAAGTGAAACGACTGGACGCGGAAGAGAAGGGAGCCCGTTGATGAGCGCAATGGCCATAGCCACTTATATCCTAGTCAGCGTCTTTGCCTTCGCCTACGTGATCTTCTTTGTCGTGATCACCATCGGAGGCTTCTTTGATCTCGTCAAACTGATCAACGGCATCCGCACCGAAGTGGTCGATCCCACCGATGACGGTCGCGTGCAAAGACCGGGCGCATGAAGAAGGTGCGTTCGTGCCCATGACGGCTTTCACCTGCACGCATTCGCCTACGCGGGCCAGCGGGATCCGTTGGCCCTTAACGGGCTTTCCGTTCACTAGCAGTTCTTGAATCCCTCGGCAGACACCGTGCGGATTATGCACGGTGATTTCATAGATCGCACCGCGGAACCTCCGCGTGACCTTGAAGGCGGGCCAGTCAGACGGGATGCAGGGATCGAGGATCAGTCCGTCGTATGCGGGTTGGATGCCGCAGAACCCCTGACTGACGGTGAGGAAGGTCCAGGCGGCGGTTCCGGTGAGCCATGAGTTCTTCGCTTCACCGGGCGTTCACGCTGTCGAGCGCGCGCTGGGCGCGCCCGTCTTCGAGTCCCGCTCCGCCGAGCACGCACCAACCCTGGCTCTCAATATAGATGCGGCCTTCGGCGTTTTGCGCCGAGCCCACGGGGCGCCCGCTTGCGTCATACGCGCGCAGAAACCATTCGCCGTCCCAGCCGTGCTCATCGACGGCCTCGCGCATCGTCAAAATAACCGTATGAATTCATTGGATCTCCAAGGGCAGAGGGTCTATTGCGTCGCTGATCGAATATCCTGTGCGCAAAGAGCACAAACCCGCGCTCCATAAAACCGTTTAAGGATGGGCCAAAGGCCCGGGGTTCGACTGGTTCAACGGATTTAGCCCAAGCCCTGTTGCGATGCGGGATCGGATGGCGTTGACTGTGCGTATCGATACAGCCCGGAGGGTCCGATGAAATATGTTGCGATATACCATGCCAATTTGAATTATGCGTTTCTCTTGCCGGAAAAATACGAGCAAGTCATTCGCGCCAGTTACGAACTCATTCTGGATGCCCATCAAGCCGCCGGTCCGCAGGCCCGGTTTGTGTTCGAGGCCAGCGGTTTCACCGTGGATGTGATGGCGGACACATGTCCCGATGTCGTGGAAAAGTTGCGGGCCATGATAGCGAGCGGGCAGTGCGAGTTCATGGGCGCGCCGTACGCGCACCCGGTACTGGCGAACATTCCCGAGGAGGACGCCTATTGGTCCTGCGAATTTTCCCAGCGCGCGTACGAAAAACACCTCGGCATCCGCGCGGAAAGCTGGTGGAACCCGGAGTGCACTTGGATGCAATACGTGCCGCGGGCCGTCCGCAAGGCTGGCGGAAAATATCTGACCCTCGATTTCGAGTCGTACATGACCTGTAACGACAAGGAGTACGCTTGGGTGGAAAAGAACCGGGCGACGGACATCTACTGGGGCGGCCACATGCCGTGGTTCGACCTCGATCCGGACTGCGCCTTTCTCCATCGTCCATTCCGCGATGTGGTGCCGGGCCTGCATGGCCTGTGCCGCAGCGACCGGCTGGTCGGCAAATATGTCAGCTACTTCCTCGGCAAGATCTCCCTCGAGGAATACCTCGCAAACGTGAAACACTGGTCGGGCACAAAGAAGGACGGCGCCACGGTGGTGATCGCCGACGACGCCGAATATTGCGGCACGACGGGCTACTATTACGTGAAGTATTTCCGGGACTACAGCCGCTCATTTGAAGTGAATCCTGATGCTCGCGAAAAGTTGGACGCGCTGATTGCGGGCCTGCTGGAGCTGGGTGAACTGGCCACGTTCAAGGCGGCTTGCAAAGAAGTCGAACCGGTTGATGAACCCTTCTATGTCGAGGACCGCTACGCCTGGCACCGGACCTACTCCGACTGCTGGGGGGGCACCCCCGAAGCGAAGCGCTTTGACCCGATGCTGGCGGAGCTTCGGCGCGACTATAAAGAGCGGTATCAGCCCATCGTGGAAGGAACCCATCAGCAGGGCTTCAAGGAACTGGCTGAGAGGTTCTGGTTCCATTGCACCAACGCCGCGAATTCCGATGGGCGCTGGCCGCCGCCCCCCGCAGAGCCCTGCGAATTCAATCGTCGATGGGTACTGAATGAAATCGAGGCAACCCGAAAGGTGCTTGCCGAACTGGAAACGGCCACAGCGGGATACGAGCTACCACCGCCGCCCGAGGAGGAACCGGAGGCTGATGGCGCCCGGTATGGGCTGCACTTCACCGACAAAGATCCGGACGATCTGCGCCGCCTGAACTTTTACGAATTGCAGCACGCCCTCTATGCGGCCTGGCGCGCCTTCGACCACACCGATGGCGAGACAAAGGCCGCCAACCGCTTGCACGTGCTTGCCATCTACGACGAATACCGTCGTCGCGGCATCACCCGCTTTGTTGCCCCCGCCATCTAGAGGTACGCCATGGCCCACTTCCAATCGGCCGATCAACCCTTTGACTGACCGACTCATGACACCCGCACCTGACTCCTTGCAAAGCGGCTTCCGGCAACCGGCCGCCGCCTACCGGCCGATGCCGCTCTGGGTGTGGAATGGCGAGGTTACGGAGGCGTATATTGAAGAGGCCCTGGACCAGTTCGCCGCCAACGGCATAGGCGGCGTCTTCATCCATGCGCGGCCGGGCCTGATGACGGAGTACCTCTCGGAACGCTGGTTCGGTCTATGGGCCTACGCCCTGAACGAATGTCGACGCCGGGGCCTTGAATGTCACGTCTACGATGAAAACTCCTTCCCTTCCGGCTTTGCCGGAGGCCACACGCTGGCCGTCGATCCAGAGGCCCGCATTCGCTCTCTGGAACCCGGTCCCAACGGCGGCATCCGGTGGGGACACGGAGAGGTGAACGGTTGGACCGCCCATCAACCCTTGGTCGGACTGACCCGACGACGCACAGCGGAAACCTTTATTCGCGTCACCCACGAAGAATATGCCCGTCGCTTCAACGAGGTGGCCGGACAGGACTGGAAATACTGCTTCACCGACGAGCCATCCATTGATTGCGCGGGGGGCCTCTACGCCACGGCGGACCTGCTCCAGGCCTTCGGTGAGGAACACGGCTATGCCTTGCTGGATAAGTTAGACGACTTTCTTTCGGAGGATCCGGGCCGGGCCTGGCCGGTTCGCTTCGACTACTGGCACACCGCGCACCACCTCTTTTCACAACACTTTTGCCGCACCCTCCACGACTGGTGCGAGGATCGTCAACTGGCATTCACCGGTCATTTCGACGAGCACACGTGGCCCAGCCCGTTAAGCGTGCCGGACAGCATGGCGGCCCAGCGTTGGATGCAAACGCCGGGCATTGATTTGCTGGGATTCCAATTCAATCCGGATGATCCCGATGCCAATGCGCTCTATTCCATGACGATCCGCGAAGTGGTCAGCGTGGCCCGCCAACTCCGCAGAAGACGCGTCCTGTGCGAATGCTACGGAGGGGGAGGATACGGGTATACCCTCGACGCGGCCAAGGCCCTGTCGGTCACCCTGTTGGGACACGGTGTCAATTTGTTGAATCCGCATCTCAGCATGGAAACCGTGGCGGGCTCCCGAAAGTACGACTGGGGCCAGACCTTCAGCGATCACGCCCCCTGGTGGCCGTTCTATCGGGAACTGGCCGAGCACGACAGTCGCGCCTCGTATCTACTTGCGCACTCCGTCTCCTGCGCGCGGGTGCTGGTCCTGCAACCGACGCTGAGCGGTTGGCTGCACGGAGTGCCGCGCATGTTCCGGGAGGCCTGCGACCTGCAAGGAGAGGAACACTCCATCGAGCGCTTGCGGGGCGCACATACCGCGTTTTTGGATCGGTTGGCGCGACACCGGGTGGATTTTGAACTTGGCGACGAATTCATTCTGGCCGAATTGGGCACGGTGGACGGCGACATCTTGCGCGTGGGCGCCGCAGAATACGATTGTGTGATTCTTCCACCGCTCATGGAAACGATCCTGGAATCCACGCAGACCCTGCTGCACCGGTTTCTGGAAGGCGGCGGGCGTGTGCTGTCCACCTCCGCGCCGCCCGCCACCGTGCAAGGCCGATGCGATCCCCGGCCCGCACGATGGACGGAACAGGCCGGCTGGATGCAAACGGAATCCGTTGAGGCCTTGATCTCCGCCATCCACCGCCTCCGTCCGCCCATGCTGCGGGCACCCGACGGACTGATCATGCATGAGCGCCGTACTGAGGACGGTCGCGCCCTTTTTGTTTTGGCAAACCCTGGCCCGGAACTCCTCTCCGGGGATGTGGTGATTCGAAAAGACATCGCATTGAACGCATGGGACCCGGCCACAGGCGAAATCCACGGCGTGCTTGCTGAAGGGGAGTCCGGTGGCGTGCGGGTGCCGTTAAAACTCCCGGCGCGCAGCCTCATGTTCTGGATCGAAACAGATCATGTTGCACCCGCCTGCGTCCCTTCGCCCCGGCGCCGGGATCCGGTGCCCTTACGCGATCCGGCCATACAGCGTCTTTCCGACAACGTACTGGTCCTGCCGGTTTGCTCGCTTGACCTAGGCGGCGAATCGTATCCCCACCTCACCACCGCCGCGGCGAACAACCGGATGTGGAAGGCGCACGGATTCCCGCAGGATCCGTGGGAATGGACCATCCAATACAAGCGGGAATACCTGGATCACGTCTTCGATTTGCATAGCGGCTATGCCGTGGAATACGAATTCACGATCGATCCCGAGGATTGGGCGGTTCTCCGTTCCACCCTGCAACTGGCTGTTGAGCGACCGTGGTTGTCGCGCATTGAAATCAACGATGCGCCCTGTTCTTTTGAGAAGGGTCATCGCTGGATGGATGAGAACATCCGAGCGATGCCCGTGGGAGAGCTGGTTTGCGCCGGGCGCAACCGCGTACGCTTGATCACACAACCGATGAATATCCATGCCGAAATCGCGCCGATCTTCATCCGGGGCGATTTCAACGTAAATTCCGACAGCCGTGGGCTATGCCTGACCAAGCCGGGACCGCTCGCATTCGGGTCATGGAAAACTCAGGGGCTGCCCTTTTATCCCTGGGACGTTCGCTATACATGGACCTTTGATGTTCCTGACGCCTGCGGCGGACTCCAACTCGACCTGAATGCATGGCAGGGCTCCGCCGCGCGGATTATGATCGACGGCAAGGTTGCGGGTCAACTGACGGCTCGACCGTGGGGCCTGTCGTTGATTGGCGCGTTGACCGCGGGAAGGCATACGCTGACCATCGATGTGTACGGCAATGCCGACAATCTGTTCGGTCCCTATTTTCGTCGTGGCCTGCCCATTCCGTGGACATGGCTCGACGGCCCGGGACAGCATCCCACACTGGAAGACTTTGCCGGTTTGCGGCACTATGGAGTCATGGAGGCGCCCGCCTTATATGTGTTGCACAGGCGCCCCGATGAAGAGGAATGCACACGATGAGCAAACGGACTTTGGCGGCAATTGGTTGCGGAGGACGCACGTATACCTATGTTTCGCTGGCCATGACGCACTGGCGTGATCGTTTTGACATCGTCGCGGCAGCCGACCCGATTCGGGAGCGTGCCGAACGGCTGCGGTCCTTCGCCCATACGCCCGCCTCGTTTCGCGTCTTCGAGAACGACAACGCCTTGCTCGCTGAAGAGCGACTGGCCGACATCATGATCATCGGCACACAGGACACCCATCACGTGCAACCGTGTCTGGCGGCGATGCAGAAAGGATACGACATTCTGCTGGAGAAACCGATTGCCACAAGACCCGCTGACATCCTGATGCTGGCGGACACGGCCCGCCGCCTCGGGCGGCGTGTCATGGTGTGTCATGTCCTCCGCTATGCGCCGTTTTACGATCAGGTCAAGCAATGCGTCGACTCCGGGCAACTTGGCGAAATCCGTTCCATTCATGCCTCCGAAGGGGTGGGGCCCTGGCATTTTGCGCACTCCTATGTGCGGGGGCACTGGCGGCGCAGCGACACCTCATGCCCCATGATCGTGGCCAAGAGCTGCCATGACACGGACATCCTGGCTTGGTTGATCGGCGATCCCTGTATCTCCGTCGCCAGTGTCGGATCGCTGTCCCATTTCCGGGCGGCGTGCGCTCCCGTTGGAGCGCCGGCCCGCTGCACAGACGGCTGCCCTCATGCCGACACCTGCCCCTACAACGCCTTGCAGTATCTGACCGCCCAACGCAAGTGGTTGGCCTATGTATGCGATCGCGAGCAGGACCATCTGGACAGGGGGGGTGCGGCCCCCGATGCCGAAATCCGCGAGTGGCTGCAACAGGCACCCTGGGGACGTTGCGTATACCGCTGCGACAACGATGCGCCCGATCACCAGACCGCTCAATTTCAGTTTGCCGGTGGTCAAACCGCCACGCTCACCGTGACGGCGTTCGATGACGGCCGCAACATCGAGATCTGCGGGACGCGCGGCGTGCTGCGCGGTGGCCATGCTCTGCGGCATCGGGCGGGGCTGGACGCGGACTACATGATCACCGATCACGCCACCGTCAACACAACCTATCACCGTGTCGACGAACAATCGGGCGGATACGACGGCCATGGCGGGGGCGACTACGGCCTGGTCAGTCAACTCTATGACGAAATGACCCAACCGGATCCGATGGCGATCCGCGCCTCCATCCATCGGGCCGTGGAAGGCCACCTGATGGCCTTCGCGGCGGAAGCGGCCCGCCTCCACGGCCGGACAATTGAGATGTCGGGAAGGATGGGGATGTGGTCCGACCCCGGCTCCCCCTGATTTCAGATCAGGTATTTGCGACGGGTTTCAGCAAATCCGGCGGACTTCGATGCCCCACAGTGCCGCCAGTTTTTCCAGTTTGCCACCGACATGTCCAACGCCAATGGCGCAGTGGTGCGCTGGTCCGGCTTCGGTCCAGCGGTTCATAAAGTCTTTGGCAGCCAAGGAAAACCGGTAACGGCTATTCGTATTGCCATTTTGTAGAACCGGGCCCTGCACTGATTCCCCCTCGGCTACCAACAACATCAGTTTGCCATCCCCGCG
>SLAD01000011.1 GCA_007126995.1 Kiritimatiellia bacterium
CCCTGTTGCCCCGCGAGCGCATTTTCTGCAACGGTCTGGGGGGGTTCACTCCCGATGGTCGCGAATACGTCGTTACCCTCGAGCCGGGTCAGAGTACCCCGGCGCCTTGGGCCAACGTCATCGCCAGCCCGTATATTGGCACCGTGGTCAGCGAGAGCGGCAGCGCCTACACCTGGGCTGATAATGCCCACGAGTTCCGGCTGAGCACCTGGCACAACGACCCCTTAAGCGACAGCAGCGGCGAGGCCCTCTATATTCGCGACGAGGACACCGGTGCCTTCTGGTCTCCGACACCGCTGCCCGCCCCTGGGCGAAACGGCTATGTCTGCCGCCACGGCTTTGGCTACAGCGCCTTTGAACATTTCGAGACCGGCATCGTCTCGGAACTGGTCACCTATGTTGCCATGGATGCACCGGTGAAGTTCCTGGTCGTCAAACTGCGCAACCAGTCGCGGCGCCCGCGAAGCTTGTCCTTGACCGGCTATTGGGAGCTGGTGCTCGGTGAATGGCGTCACGCCAATATGATGCACATCGTGACCGAAACGGATCCGCACAGCGGTGCGCTGCTGGCCCGCAACGCCTATGGCCGCGAGTGCGCCAACCGGGTGATTTTTGCGCAGGTCAGCGAGCCGGAACGCAGGGTGAGCGGGAGCCGTACTGAGTTTATCGGTCGCAATGGTTCGCTGTCCAGTCCGGCGGCGATGGACCGCAAGCGCTTGTCGAACCGAACCGGGGCGGGCCTCGATCCCTGCGCTGCGGTGCAAACCCGGATTGACCTGGCCGATGGGCAAGAGCGCGAGATCGTGTTCATCTTTGGTGCGGCCGCCAATGCCGACCAGGCGCAACATCTGATCCGGCAATTTGGCGGCACAGCCGGCGCCCGCCAGGCCCTGGAGGCGGTGTGGGACCACTGGAACCACACTCTGGACGCGGTTCAGGTCGAGACCCCCGATCCCGCGCTGGATGTGCTCACCAACGGCTGGCTGGTTTACCAGACCCTCTCCTGCCGGTTCTGGGCACGGAGCGGTTATTACCAGTCCGGAGGCGCCTACGGATTTCGCGATCAGTTGCAGGACACCATGGCGCTGCTCCATACCACCCCCTGGCTGGCGCGGGAGCAGCTGCTCCGCTGCGCCTCACGACAGTTCCCGCAAGGCGACGTGCAACACTGGTGGCACCCGCCGGGCGGCCAAGGTGTGCGCACCCATTTCTCCGATGATTATCTGTGGCTCCCCTATGCCACCTGTCATTATGTGCTGACGACCGGCGACACCGGCGTCCTCGACGAAATGGTTCCGTTTCTCGAAGGACGACTGCTCAATCCGGAAGAAGAGGCCTACTACGACCAGCCGCAGCGTTCGAGTGAAACAGCCAGTCTCTATGAACATTGTGTGCGGGCCATTAAGTACGGTTTGCGTTTTGGCGAACATCAATTACCGCTGATGGGCTGCGGCGACTGGAACGACGGCATGAATCTGGTCGGCCACAAGGGCAAGGGAGAGAGTGTGTGGCTGGCGTGGTTCCTGTACCAGAACCTGCAGCTGTTTGCCGGTCTGGCGCGGGGGCGTCATGACGCCGCTGTTGCCGATCTCTGCACCGAGCAGGCGGCGCAGCTGCGCAGCAACATCGAGACCCATGCCTGGGATGGAGCCTGGTATCGGCGGGCCTGGTTTGATAACGGCACTCCGCTGGGCTCCTCTGTCAACGACGAATGTCAGATCGATTCGATCAGCCAGAGTTGGGCCATCATCTCTGAGGGCGGCGACCCCGGCCGCGCCCGCCAGGCGATGGATGCGCTTGACCAGCGGCTGGTACGGCGGGATGCGCAGCTCATTCAACTCCTCGTGCCGCCCTTTGATCAATCCTCGCTTGAACCGGGCTACATCAAGGGCTATGTGCCCGGAGTGCGGGAAAACGGCGGTCAGTACACCCATGCCGCAATCTGGGCCACGATGGCGTTTGCGCTGCTCGGTGAGCGGGAACGCGCCTGGGAATTGTACGCCATGCTCAACCCCGTCAACCACGGCGGCGAGCCTCAGGACATCGAGCGCTACAAAGTCGAGCCCTACGTCATGTGCGCCGACATTTACGCGGCCCCCCCCCATACCGGTCGGGGCGGCTGGACCTGGTACACTGGAGCAGCAGGCTGGATGTATCGACTGACCGTGGAGACTCTGCTCGGCTTGCATCTGGAGGTGGACCAGTTGCGCCTTGTCCCCTGTATCCCGGCCCACTGGCCGGCGTACAAGGTTCGCTATCGCTATCGGGAGACGTTGTACCATCTCACCATCAGGAACCTTGGCGAAGGGGCGACGAGGGAACAGCGCATCACCCTGGACGGGATTATCATCGCGGGCACAACGATTCCCCTGGTGGATGACCGCCGAGACCATCAGGTCGAGGTGGTTCTGGGTTAAAATATAAGATCAAAAAACCGCCTCACATTCGACCTTGAACAGCCTGCAGCGGCAGCTGTCGGGCTATCGTCTCCAAGCTGATCTCACGATGGTTTGTATATTTGGGGTACACTTAGACAGGTAACCGGCGAATAGATGAGACAAAAGGCTTTTTCCTCATGGATTCATCCATCCTGATTGTCCTGGCCATTCTTGCCGGCACCGTCTTCATGCTGGTGCTTGACCTGGTGCGCATTGATGTGGTGGCCATTCTCAGCATGCTGGCCCTGGCCTGGTCGGGTGTGCTGGCACCGCAGGAGGCCCTGTCGGGTTTTTCCAGCAACGCGGTGGTCGCCATGATGGCGGTGATGATCATGGGACGGGGCGTGGCCCGCACCGGGTTGATGGACGGCTTTTCGCGCGCGGTGGTCAAACTGGCGGGTACAAAAAAATCAAAAATCGTCGGCCTGATTTCTGTGCCGGTCGGCCTCATGTCGGGGCTGATACAGAATATCGGGGCAGTTGCTTTGTTTTTGCCGGGAGTTCTTGATATTGCGCGTCGCGAAAAGATCTCGCCGTCCGCCTTGATCATGCCCATCGGGTTTGCTGCTATTCTCGGCGGCACCCTGAGCATGGTGGGCTCGGGGCCGCTGATTCTGTTGAACGATCTGCTGCGCGGTGCGGACCTGGAACCCTATGGTTTGCTGAACGTAACACCCGTGGGTCTGGTGCTGCTGGCAGTGGGGATCGGCTATTTTGCGCTGTTCGGCCGCTTTATTTTGCCCAATGCGGAAACGGCGGCGGAAAGACTTTCCGAACAGGAAAAACTTATTGAAGCCTTGAGACTGCCCCATCAGATCCGGCCTTATACGATTTCACACAACAGCCCCCTGGTGGGCAAAACGCCAGAGGAAGCAGGCGTTTGGGGAAAATACCAACTGAACATCCTCGGCTTGTCCGATGACCAGCATGTGGAATATGCCCCCTGGCGCGAGACTCGGTTTCAGGCAGGCCAGGTGCTGGCCCTGCTGGGAGACGAAGATCACATTAAAAGCTTTGCCTCCAGCTACGATCTGCTGCGCGAGGAGAAAACCGCCGGCTTAGCCAGGCTCAAAGATTCCGACCTTGCCGGTTTTGCCGAAGTGATCATTCCACCGCGCTCAGCGATGATCGGCCAATCGATCAGAAAGTATGCCCTGCGCAAGAGACATGCCGTTGAACCCATTATGGTGCTCAGTAAAGGCGAAGGACTTCGGGGTAATTTCTCCGATCATGAGGTGATCTCGGGCGATACCTTTATTGTCTACGGCCTGTGGGAGAAAATCAGCGAACTCAAGGAAAATCCTGATTTCGTGGTGGCCACCCCTTTCGTCGCACTGCAGAAAGCCTCCTCCAAGGCGCTTTGGGCAGGAGTTTGTTTTGTAATGGCCATTGCCCTTGCCTTCGGGGGATCGCCTATTTCCATCACTTTTTTAACAGGGGCCTTCGCCATGGTACTGACGCGGGTGCTGAGCATTCAGGATGCCTACGAGGCCATCGATTGGAAAGTGGTGTTTTTGCTGGCCGGGCTTATCCCGCTGGGTCTGGCCATGCAGAAAACGGGGACGGCTGTATTTCTGGCAGAGCAGGTGATGGACCTGATCCAAGGATCCCATCCGCTGTTCATCGTGTTGAGTGTGGCCGTACTCTCGACCGCGTTTTCGCTGCTCATCTCCAATGTCGGTGCCATAGTCGTGTTGGCGCCATTGGTCATGAGCATGGCGACGATCGGCAATCTCAATCCACGCGCACTGGCCTTGATGGCTGCGGTATGTACCGCGAATTCATTCATTTTGCCGACCCACCAGGTCAACGCGATGGTCATGTCAGTGGGAGGTTATCGCAATGCGGATTATTTCAAAGCCGGAATCGGCTTGACGATGATTTTTATTCTGTTTGTCGTTACGGTATTTTATTTCTTTTATCTGTGATGGCGTCGCCATCCTTCGATGCGTTTTTGAAAGTGCATCCTCTGTGAACGCTACA
>SLAD01000368.1 GCA_007126995.1 Kiritimatiellia bacterium
AAGGTCGCTTCAAAGAATTGCGAAATCACAAAGCCGACATCCGCGCTGCCGATCTGTCCCGGCTGCAGCTGAAATTCCGCCATGCGCCCGATCAGGCGGCTGGGCCGCACCAGTTTTTCGACCAGATGGTATCTGGGACGATCGGTGTAATCATCGAACAAGACCGTGACCGGGCGGGTGATGCGCAGCATGGCCGTCATCAGGCAGGCCGGGCGGAACCGCCCGTCAATCAAGATGACATCGGGATGGCGGAAAAACGGTTCTGCCCAGATCGCGTTCGGATAGCGATGGAAATTCTGCCAGTTGTCATCCGCCACGGGCCGCCCCCAGGCACCGGTCTCGCCGATATAGACATGCTGGATGATCACCTGTGACACAGGGTGCGCATCCGCGATCTTCCGGCGCAGGCTGCGCGCCCAGTCCCGGTCGCTTTCAACGCTTATCACCAGTTTGCCGGGCATCCTTGCGGCCAGTTCCGTCGATCCGCCGGACCCGTATTCCAGAATGATCCGCGCCCCGTCATAACAGCCATGCAGATAGGCGGCCTCTTCCTCCGGCATGGCAAGGGACACAGTGGGGGAAATGGCCGTGGACTCTGTCATCGCGGCTCAGGATCCGCGCTGCGCCACAGCGCTCGGACCAGAACGGATATGCCCCAAAGCCTGACCCTGTTCGGAAAGAAGGCGAAATCTGCTATTTTCATGCGCTCTGAACATTTTTCCTGAGGGCTGATGCGCCAGGCCGACTATTTTTTTCAGGTAGCCGATATTGCGATACTGCGCAAGATTTCCCAATGTTTTTCCATATGGACGCGCTGAACAAGCGTTCCCCGATCCGCATGGACACAGCCACATGGCCTGTCTGGCCCGGGTCTGTTTCCACCTGCCCCGCGCGCTGCTTTGCATCGCGGCGTGCATCTGCATAAGAATATGGAACACGCCGCCCGGCGGCGCAGAGGCGACAGGACGCATCCGCAGACCCGGACCCCCCTGCATGTCGCAGCGGGCGGGGGGCAGGCGGAAACAGACCCGGGAGGCGGCATGGACTTCTCAGCAGAACGGGCGCTTCTGGCCACTCTCCCGCATTGGGAGCCGCGCTGGTATCAGGAGCGTTACCCGGATGTTGCCGCGGCAGGGATGGATCCTGTGGTGCATTATCTGCGCTACGGGGCTTTGATGGGGCGCGATCCGGGCAAGAATTTCGACACGCGCTTCTATCTGGAGACCTATCCCGACGCCGCCGCAAGCGGGCTGAACCCGCTGGTGCATTTCGCGCTGCACGGGCAGGCGGCAGGCTATGCGACGCGGCCCAAGACGGAAGACCCGCGCAAGCGGATCAATGTGCTGCGGACGAAATTGCTGAGCCTTGGCTTCACCGAACACCCGCTGGAAGAACTGACCGGGATCGCGACCTCTGACGCGGAACTGCCCGAAGCGCGCGCCATGGCGGCGCGTGAACTGGCGCTGTGGTATATGCGCGCGAAAACCGCAGAGGATTACCGCACCGCTTTGAACTGGATCGCACAGGCCCGGCAGGATGCGCCCGATCTCGATTTCCGCGCCAAGCTCTCGACAGTGGAATTGCTCTGCCATTACCATCTGGGCGACCCTGCGGCGGGGCTGGCCGCTTATGACCGTGCCGCGCTGGCGGGCGAGGCCACCCCCGACCTGATGCTGGCGCGGGTGAATTACGCGCAGACGCCCGAGCGGCGCGTGCTCTGGATCAATCAGGTTCTGGCGCGCTACGGGATCGAACCGGTCACGCTTCTGCCGGATGAGGGCCAGCCGGCCTATGACCGGCTGACCTGCGCGGTGGACCTGCCCAAAGTGACGGATGGCCCCAGGGTCACGGTTCTGATCGCGGCCTATGACGCCGCCGAAATGCTGCCCACAGCGCTGCGGTCCTTGCAGGAGCAGACCTGGACCAATCTCGAAATCATCGTGCTGGATGACTGCTCGCCCACGATGGACACACTCCGTGTGGCCGAGCGTTTCGCCGCCACCGACCCGCGCATTCAGGTGGTTCGGATGCCCGAGAATGGCGGGGCCTATGTGGCGCGCAATCACGGGCTGGACATGGCCACGGGGGAATATGTGACCATCCATGACGCCGATGACTGGTCGCACCCCCGCAAGATCGAGACGCAGGTGCGCTTCATGATGGAGACCCCGGAGGTGATGGGGTGCATGACGCAACAAGCGCGGATGCGCCCCGATCTGGAATGTCCGGCCTCCGTGCAGGATGGCATCTTCATTCATGCCAATACCTCATCCCTGCTGTTTCGCCGGCAGCCGGTCACGGACCGGCTGGGCTATTGGGACAGGGTGCGGTTTTCCGCCGATAACGAGTTTCTGCGCCGCATGCGCCATGTGTTCGGGGGCAATTCGGTCCACCAGCCTGGCGGCACTGTGCTGTCTTTCCAGCGCGCCAGCGCAGTATCGATCATGGCCGATTCCCTGCGCGGCATGAGCGATTTCCTGTTCGGGGCGCGACGGGAATATCTCGATGCACAGAACCATGCCCGGCCAAGGCTGGCCAGCCTGACATATGCCAATGCCGCCGATGCCCGGCCCTTTCCCGTGCCCGCGCTGATGCTGGAGGCCCGCCCCGGCGGCTGGACGCAGGCAGACCGGGTTCTGGCCACGGATTTCCGCTACCCCTGCGCAAGGCTCACGGCGGCGCTGGACGATCTGCGCCAGTGGCAGGCGCAGGGGCTGACTTGCGCCGTGTTCGAGTTGAACGACCCGGGCGCCCCGCCCCCCGGTGAACCGTTTCGCGCGCATATGCTGCCCACCGCGCGCGCATTCCTCCAGGACAGCGGCATCCGGATCCTGACCTATGGCGACAAGGTCTCCTGCGACAGGCTCGTGATCCGGGGAGACCGCCTGTGGCAGGCACACAACCGCTATCTGCCAACCCTGCAGACCGCCGATCTGCAGGTGCTGTCGGCATGACGCAGGGCCCGCACCATCGCAGAGGATCCCGACCCGTGGCGACCTGCCGTGTATGAAATCTGTGCAACAGAGCTCAACCGGGCGCTCAGCGTTCCAGCATATCGCGGTGATAGCGGTGCAGGAACACCATCCCCAGCGCGCCTGTGATCGCCGCGACGCTGAAGACATAGAGCGGCGAGACCCAGTTCGGCTCGTATTGCAGGTAGAAGGCGTTGCGCATCTCGCCGGTGACATGCAGCAGCGGATTGTACCACAGGATCTGTTGCAGCGCGCGCGGGAAGCTTTCATACAGGAAGAACACCCCCGAGATGAGGAACAGGGGCCGCGTCAGGATCGTCCAGGCGCGCTGCCAGAGCGGGAACATCGAGAAGAGAAAGCAGTTGAATACCCCGATCCCGAGCGCCAGGGCGAAGGCCATGGCATAGGCGAGCAATGCGTATTGCAGGATGAAGACTGTGCGGGTCTCGAAATAGAGCACGATGGCGGTGAGCAGGATGAATGAGACCAGAAGCTGGGTCAAGGTCGACAGCAGGGCGCGCGCGATGATCGTGTCGACATAGGTCACGCGCGGATAGCCCAGCAGCGCACGCGAGTAATTGATGGCAGAGGCCACATTGCCCGAAACAGTGTTGAAGAAGAGGAAGGGCAGGATACCCGTGGCAAAGAAGATCGGGAAATTGATGCCCAGCCGTGGCGTGCGGAACCCGTAGGAAAAGATCAGTGTCAGCAGGGCGATGCCCAGAATGGGTTCCAGGATCAGCCAGATGTAGCCACCGACCGAGCGGCCATGGGTCGAACTCATCTCGCGCAGCATGAGGGCCAGGATCACCCGCGGCGTCAGCAGGCGCGGGCGGTTATGGATGCGCTTCAGGGGCCGGTCACTCAGGGTGTCACTTGCAGTCTCGCTCATGGGCGCCCCGCTTTCCGGTCAGGCTGACGGCGCGCGCGCCAGAGCGCAGGCAGGCGCGCCCCGAACCGGGCCTCCATTGCGTCATATTGCGGGGCCAGCAGCAACTGCAGATCGTCGCGCAGCAGGGGCGGCAGATCGGGCTCATGGCGTATGGGCAGGGGCGGGGTGTTCTCGGGCAGGATATTCGGGATCTCCAGGAATTCGCAAAGCGGCTGCAGGGCTGCGCGGCCTGTCAGTTCCTCATGGAACAGCCAGAAGACCCGCCCCGGATCGACCGCGCGCTCCAGCGCGTGCAGCAGTCGCGCGTAATCGCTTTCGGGATAATCCGCGAGCAGGGCCGGATCGGCGACCACCTCCTCGGCCCGGGCGATGCAGCCTTCAAGACTGCGCGCCGCGCTAGGCAGCAGCGCCCAGATCTGCGCCCAGAGCCGCTCGGCGGGCTCGCGCAGCACGACGACGAACCGTGCCCAGCCGATACTGGCCATGTCCTTGAAATCCGCCATATCCAGAAGTGCATAG
>SLAD01000403.1 GCA_007126995.1 Kiritimatiellia bacterium
CAGATTACTGTGGCTCCCCCTGATGTTAGGGGGGCGTGAAAAGATCCTTGAAGTGCATGCGCGTGGAAAGCCTATAGCTGAAGATGTTAATCTTAACGATTTAGCTAAGCAGACCGCGACATTTACTGGTGCCGATCTGGCTAACTTGATTAATGAGGCGGCGCTGCTGGCGGCGAGGGAAAATGCGGATCGCGTCGCTATGTCGCACTTGGAGGAGGCACGCGACAAAGTCCGCTGGGGCCGGGAACGGCGCAGTCGCCTGATGGACGACAACGAGAAGAAGCTGACAGCCTATCATGAGGGCGGTCACGCGCTGGCGATGCTCTTAATGGAGGAGAGCGAGCCGCTCCACAAAGTGACCATTATTCCGCGCGGCCAATCACTCGGATCGACCATGCAATTGCCGGAGAAAGATCGCTACACGGAGAGTCGCCAAAAGTTGCTGGCCATGATGGTGGGCATCATGGGCGGACGCGCAGCAGAAGAACTGATCTTTGGAGACATCACGACGGGCGCGTACAGCGATCTGAAGCAGGTCACCAAGATCGCCCGTATGATGGTTTGCGAGTGGGGCATGAGCCCCCTGCTGGGCCCGCAGAGTTTCGGCAACCGGGAAGAGACCTTGTTCCTCGGACGCGAAGTGAACCGAAACTTCGAGTTCAGTGAGGAAACATCGCGTAAAATCGATCAAGAGGTCAGTCGTTTGGTCAAGGATGCTTATGAGCACGCCTTGAAATTGCTCGGGGACCACCGCAAAGAATTGGATATGGTCGCCGAGTTATTGCTTGAGCGCGAAACGCTTGATGGCCGTGAAGTGGAAGAAATCGTCGAACACGGTCGCCTATTGAGTGAGGTGGAACGGGCAGAGTCCGAGGACACCAAAGAGCGCGTGGCCGCCACGTCTCCGCCACCGGTACCGGAGAAAAAGAAGAAGCAGCGATCCTCGGATTCTGCGGTAGGGGAGCCCGAAACGGGCCCTTCGATAGCCTGAGGCCGCATGGCAGATCACGGTCCAACACGCGAATGGCAGTGTCGCGACCGCAGTTTACCGTGGGGCACGCGGGCCCTCGTCATGGGGGTGCTCAATGTCACGCCCGATTCCTTTTCCGATGGCGGTCGCTATCTGAAGTCCAACCGCGCGGTGTCGCGCGCCCACGCCATGTTAGAGGCTGGGGCAGACATCATCGATGTGGGTGGCGAAAGCAGTCGCCCGGGGGCTACGCCGGTGTCGGCCACCGAGGAACAGGATCGCGTCTTGCCGGTGATCGAAGCGCTGCGCCGGGATTCGCAAGCGGTGATCTCTGTTGATACCACCAAATCCGCGGTGGCACGGTCCGCCTTGGACTGCGGTGCACACATCATCAACGATATCACCGCAGGGGAGGGGGATCCCGCCATGATCGACTTGGCGGCGCAAACCGGGGCGGGACTCATTCTCATGCATATGCAGGGCCGCCCGCAAACCATGCAGGAGAATCCGACCTATGCCGACGTGGTGACGGAGGTCGCCGACTACTTGGGGCAGCGAGCTGCAGAGGCGATCAAGCAGGGGGTGTCCGTCGCATCCCTCGCGATCGACCCGGGCATTGGATTCGGCAAGTCCTTTGATCATAACTGGACTCTGCTTGGTAATCTGCGGCGTCTCGCCGCCTTGCCCTATCCGGTTTTGATCGGCGTTTCCCGTAAACGTTTTCTGGGTGCGTTGTGTGACCGGAAGGTTGAGGATCGGCTCGCCGCAAGTCTGGCCGCCGCCGTACTGGCGCGGGCGCATGGCGCAACGATTTTTCGCGTCCACGATGTAAAGGACACTTGCGATGCCTTGCGTGTTGCTGATAGACTACGACAAGAAGAAGCACCTTAGAGGAATTGATAGTATGTCGCCATGGATCGAAAATCTGCACGCACCGGGTTGGACCGGCTTGGTGGAGATCCTTGTGCTCTCGATTGCCTTCTACTACCTGATCCTGTTCTTTCGCGGCACCCGTGGCGCTGCCGTGCTCTCCGGACTCGTCCTCTTGCTGGTCCTGATGATCATCGTGACGAATATCTTCAGCCTCAATACGCTGAGTTGGGTGTTGCAAGGTTTTTCCGTCTACTTGGCGGTCGCGTTTGTGGTCATCTTTCAACCCGAAATCCGGCGGGCGTTGGCCGAGCTAGGCAAGCAATCCGTTTTCTCTGCCGGCACCGCACAGCGCGAAGTGGTGGATGATATCGTGCATGCGGTATCCGAGTTGGCCGAGCAGAAGATTGGTGCCTTGATTGCGATTGAGCGGGAGATCGGCACCCGCCATGTGCAGGAGTCGGGCACGCGCATCAACAGCCATGTGTCACCAGAGTTGTTGACCTCGATCTTCTTTCCGCACACGCCGTTGCATGACGGCGGGGTAATCATTAAAGGTGACCGCATTGAAGCGGCGGGTTGCGTGTTTCCCTTGTCCCAGCGGTTGGAGCTCAGTCGTTCTCTGGGCACGCGCCATCGCGCAGCGATCGGGTTGACGGAGGAGACCGACGCCGTGGTTGTGGTGGTCTCGGAGGAGACCGGGGCCATATCGATTGCGTACCGAGGTCGTCTCAGTCGGGGCATCGATCAAGATCGATTGCGCCGCATCATCGCCTCCATCCTCTCACGTTCGAGGCAAAAGCAAACGACGTGGGAACGGGTACGGGAGAAATTGGATTTGACGCCGGAAGGCGTCGCCAAAACAGAAGCGATTCTGAGCGAACTGGCGGAGGATCATGAGCGATAATCGTTTAGGTCCGATCCGCGGCCTCATTCAAGGGCGAAACGCGAAATTGATTGCGCTCCTGCTGGGCATAATCACCTGGTACGTGATTCAGCCGGCGATCAGCTTTGAGTCCACCATCAGTGATGTGCCGCTGCGTGTGCAGGTGGACCCCGGTTGGGCGGTCCTGGAGCAGTCGGTAGGGAGCGTGGACGTGCACTTCCGCGGATCGCGCGAGGGCATTCGCTATCTCAGCCAGGAACAGTTAGAGGTCATGGTCGACGCGCGCGGGGCGGAGTACGGCGAAATGCTGACGCTTACGCTGGATCCCCGTAATGTGCGAACGCCGCGCGGCGTTCGCGCCGCATTCATACGGCCTTCGGAGGTCACTTTGACGGTTGATCGGGAGGAGGACTTGGTGCTTCCCGTGCGCGTTCATATTCAAGGAAGTCCGCCGGAAGGGTATGAGGTTGAATCGGTGCGCGCGGTCCCGAGTGAAGTCACGGTCAGCGGTCCCGGCCAACGCCTGCAACTGGTTGAGGCCATTCGCACCACGCCCATTGATATGGAGGGGCGGCTGCAATCCTTCAAACTGCGCGTGGGACTCGTATCTCCTAGCCGGACCTGGGTTGCACGCATTGAGCCCGAGCGCGTTGAAGTTGAGGTGGACCTCGTTGAACGATCCTCCACGGTAGAATTTGATGAGATCCGCATTCATACCCTTCTGGGTCAGACAGTCTGGCCGTATGTCGCACTGGGCCAGACTCACGCCAACATCCAGTTAGTCGGGCGGGCGGATCGGTTGGAAAGCATGGTGGCACGTGATATAAGGTTGTATGTTGACCTTTCGAATATTGAACCCGGCGAGCCGGTAGAATTGCCTGTGCGCGCGCACTTGCCCTCACGTGTCCGCGCGGAGGAAATACGGCCGGCAACCGTGGTTGTGCAGGTCGATGGCGACCCCATGCGCCCGACAGTCAACGAGTTGAACATGACACCAAGCCAAACACCTGAACCATGAAGAGACAACACGTAATACGGATAGGAAAACTGCTGGCCTTGTTGGTGGTAACACAATCCAGTCACACCGTCTTAGCAGAGCGGCCTGCCGTGACCGATGAGATGATTACGGAGGGAGCCCGGTCGGCCTTCGAACACATGGAGCGAGGAGAGGTGGCGGAGGCTGAGCGGCGGTTTGCGATCCTCTTGCGACATCGACCGAAACATTTTACTAGTCGGTTCGGCTTGGGAACCGTACTCATCAAACAGCACAAGTATGAGGAGGCCGTTGAAGTTTTGGAGGCCTTACTGGAAGATCACCCCGAAGCACATGCGGTCATGAATAATTTGGCGTGGCTGTATGCGACCGCAAAGGATGTTTCCTATCGGAATGGGCCGCGCGCGGTGAAGTTGGCCCAGGAAGCGATCTTTTTGCAACCACGCGATTATCACCTGTGGAACACGTTGGCCGAAGCGCATTATATCTCGGGTGATTATGAACGAGCCGCACGCGCAGCGGAGCAGGCCCTGCGGCGAGCCCGCGAACAAGGCGCACCTGCCGAGCAACTACAGGATTATGAAGCGCAGGCCGCGCGTAGTCGCAAAGCTTCTGAAGCTGCCGGTGTGCTCGGTGATCTATGACGAGGAGGGCG
>SLAD01000139.1 GCA_007126995.1 Kiritimatiellia bacterium
GCCGTGTGCAGCAGCAACAGCCCGCCTGCCCGCTGTTCCGCGGCATACCGGACCACACGCACTTCTACTTCGTGCACTCGTATTATGCCGATGCGGCGTCGGCGGATTTCACCGCCGGGATTACGACCTATGGCGTGGGGTACACCTCTGCACTGTGGCAGGGCAAAATCATGGCGGTGCAGTTCCACCCTGAAAAGAGTCAGCGACTGGGACTGCAGATGTTGAACAACTTCGCCGCTTGGGTGAAAGAGGAGATGGAACGGTGAGTATTGCGATTTTACCAGCGATTGATTTGAAAGATGGACAATGCGTCCGGTTGCGGCAGGGACGCGCCGATGATGTGACGGTATACTCGCCGGATCCCGTGCGCATGGCACGGCATTGGGCGGATGCCGGTGGTGATTATCTGCACGTGGTGGATTTGGATGGCGCCTTCGAGGGCGCCCCCGTGCATCAGGAAGTGATTGGACGGATGGTCGAGGCGATCGATATTCCGGTCGAAGTCGGTGGCGGCTTGCGGACGGATGAAGACATTCAGCAGCTACTTGGTTTGGGCGTGGCGCGCGTGATTCTGGGCACCCGTGCGTGTGCGTCGCCCGAACACCTGGCGGGGTTGATTGAGCGTTTTGGTGATCGTATTGCGGTGGGCATCGATGCGCGCGACGGTCAGGTACAGGTTAAAGGCTGGACGGAAACAACCGCGATGAAGGCCACCGATCTGGCGCGCCAGATGGGCGAAGCGGGTGTTGCGACCATCATTTACACGGACACGGCACGTGACGGGATGCTGCATGGCGTGAATACCGATGCCATGGCCGCCATCTGCAAGGCCACCGCCAGCGACGTGATTGCGTCCGGCGGGGTGTCGTCGGTAGACGATATCCGTGCCCTCAGCCAGTTGGCGTGTGCTAATTTGACCGGGGCCATCGTCGGCAAGGCGCTGTACGAAGAGCGCGTTACGATTGCGGAGCTGAAGGCTGCCCAATGAAGTTGAATTATCAAGAGTCCGTCCTGCCGAACAAAGTGCGGGTATTGAGTGCCTACATGCCGCAGGTGCAGAGTGTGGCCTGCGGGATCTGGGCCGGTGTTGGTGGTCGTTATGAGTCGCGCCGACAGTCCGGTGTTAGCCACTTTATTGAGCATTTGCTCTTCAAGGGGACCGCGAAGCGATCCGCCCGCGCCATCTCCCAAGCCATCGAGGGCCGTGGCGGATACTTCAATGCATTTACGCAAGAGGAAGCCACCTGCTACTACTCGCGCATTGGCGCTAAGCATGCTTGGACGGTACTGGACGTATTGACGGACATGTATATCGCACCGCGCTTTGCTCCGGCGGACATTGACAAGGAGCGGGGCGTCATCATCGAAGAGATCATGATGTATCGCGACCAGCCCAGCCAACTGGTGCAGGACTTCCTCGGCGAGTGCTTGTGGAACAATCATCCGGTTGGCCGCCCGTTGATTGGGACGCCCGAAAACATCGTCCGTATGAGTCGCGAGGAGATTCTGGCATTCAAGGATAAGAAATATACGGGTGCAAATACGTACCTCGCGTTCGCCGGCAAGGTGGACCATGCCGAGTGCGTGGAACGGGCGCAGAAGGCGATGGAGCGGTTGCCTGGACGGCCTGCACCGCGTTGTCCGCGTGTGACGGAGCAGACTGGACAGACGCCCGTCTTCATTTACCCCAAAGATATCGAGCAGACCCATATGGCCTTGGGTTTACGCTTGTTCGGTCGCCGGGATGCGCGCCGCTTCACGCTGAAACTACTCAACGTGATTCTGGGCGAGAATATGAGTTCCCGACTCTTTCAGTCGGTCCGCGAGAAGCATGGCCTGGCCTACTCGGTCCATAGCGGCATGCACTTGTTCGACGAGACCGGCGCGTTGGTCATCAGCGCGGGATTGGAAAAGGCCAAGGCGCTGAAAGCTTTACAGCTTATCTTAAGCGAGCTGAAACGACTGACCGATCGCACGGTGTCCGCCACCGAACTGAAGCGAGCGAAAGATTATGCCATCGGGCAGCTTGAAATTGGCTTGGAAAGCACCATCAACCAGATGATGTGGATTGGCGAAAACAACCTTTCTTTCGGACGACTGATCCAGCCGGCCGAAGTCATGGCAGCGTATCAGGCGGTCACTGCGGAGGATTTGCAAGTGCTGGCTCAGGAGATCTGTAAAGCAGAGCGCATGAGCATCGCCCTGGTGACGCCCACAGAATCCACGCCGTCCGAAGCTGCCGTTACGGCTGCGCTCAAGCAGTTAGCCTAAAGCGTCGGCATTAAGCGATGGTGTGATGTGCGCTTGATATACGGGCGATCTTGCCGGATGGCGAGAATTCAAAATCGAGATGCCCCAGTACCACGCCGGCATGGCCCACTTGCGAAATAATCGTGGGCAATTGTCCCGGTTTCTCGATCAACGAAGGTTCTTCCAGCAAGGTGTGGGTATGGCCGCCAATAATCAGGTCGATGCCATCGACCGCTTCGGCGACATCGCGGTCACTGACTTGATCCGTTTCATACTCATAGCCGATGTGGCTGAGGCACACGACCAAATCACAGGCATAGTCCGCACGCAGGGTCCGCACCATGCGCTCGGAAACCGCGATCGGTTCCCGGTATTCCACGCCTTCGTGCAATTGAGGTAAAACCAACGCTTCAAACGCCACGCCTATACCGAATAGGCCCACCCGTATGCCGTCTACATCCCTAATCATGTAGGGTCGGCAAAACGCGCCCATATCCGGTGCCCCCGTGAAATCATAATTGGAGATAACGAAAGGAAACTGTGCTTTGGGAGCGACTTCGACAAAACCTTCCACGCGATTGTCGAACTCGTGATTCCCGATCGTGGACGCATCGTAGCCCATCATTGACATGATTTCGAAGTCGAGGGCTCCGCCGTAAAAATTGAAGTAGGGCGTGCCTTGAAAGGTGTCACCGGCATCCAGCAAAAGATTATTCGGGCGCTTGTCGCGCAGCTTCTTGATCAAGGCTGCCCGACGCGCGGCGCCGCCGAGACCGGCATACTCGCCCGACCCCGCGGGAAACGGATCGATACGGGCATGGGTGTCGTTGGTGTGCATGATGGTCAGCACACGGTTGCGGGATTGCGCGCTGTACGCGGTCAAAGGTGTGAGGCCGCAAAGCCCGATACCGGCGCTAACCGCGCTCACTTGTTTCAGAAAATCTTTTCTAGTGATCATCGCTCACTCCTTAATCGCCATGCGTCCATCCAGGACGGGTTCAATCTGGTCCACTTCTCGCAGGTGCTCAATAAAGGCGTCACGAATCAGGACAGGCAGGTCGATTCGCTCCAGCGGCGACCAAAGGGTAGGGACCTCGCCGCCGCCATTGGCCATCCATTCATTCGTCACCAGCCAGTACGTGCGCTCCGGATCGACCGGCTCGCCGCCGACGGTGATGTCACGGCCTTTGTTGCCGTCGATGACCATGCGCATCCCGCTGATGGGTTCCCCGCCATAAATCGCCAGTTCATCGGCGATGGACTGCAACTGTTCGCCAGTAAACTTCAATAGCGACATATAGTTTTCGAATGGCATCAGCTCGAAAATGGTGCCCACCGTGATATCACCTTCCGGCAGGGGGATACGGAGGCCGCGATGATTCATCAGGGCGATATCGACCGGCGCCCCGTGGGCTTTCTCGGCTTCCTCACGTAAAATGTCCGCCGCCAGGTTGCCCAAGGAGGTCTCCGGTTGCCCGACCTCCATGACCTCAGGAGCGGTGGTTAGCCGGTCGCTCATGACCCGGACCAGATCCTGCTGATACGGCGCGACAAAGTCCGCCACGGTCGGGTCCGGTGTGATCTGGTGATCGACCCGAATATAACGCGAATCGAACGCTGAACGCGTAGAATCGGCCTGCTCTGTAGCTTGCGTCCAAGCCGGTCCAGGTAGAAGCAGGAGAGCGACGACAGTCGACAGCCAGTTTGCTTTAGTCTTCATGCGGCAACATTTCATATGAACTCCCAATCGATGATTCACACACATAATCTAATCGAATCTGATACGGATTCCAATACTATCTGGAACAGCAAGCTTGCTCCGAATGTGAGCTTTCTCGTATGCTTCGGTGGTGGAAGAGCGACGGGCAATGCGAGTATGAACAAGCTTCGATTGGCTAGCTTTGGAATTCGGGGATATGTGGGCGAGTCGCTCCCGCCGATGACCGTTATTGATTTTGCCTGCGCGTTTGCCACCTATGTTGATGGGGGACGCGTCCTGCTCGGCCGCGACACACGATACTCCAGCCCCATGCTCCACGCCGCCGTGCTTTCCGGACTGATGAGTGGCGGCTGCGAAGTGCTGGATTTGGGAGTCTGTCCAACGCCCATCCTCC
>SLAD01000237.1 GCA_007126995.1 Kiritimatiellia bacterium
CCAAGGGAGCAGTAGCATCAGCAGAGCGACAGAGTTATCATGAGCAGGGAAACGATATCCGTCGCTATCGTCGACGATAGCGATCACTGGCGTCAGCAAATTCATGCCATGCTGAATGAATCGCCACACGCTTGCCATGTCATCGAATATGATGGCTACGGCAGCGCGCTGAAAGGCATTCAACAAAGCCCGCCTGCGCTGCTCATTGTTGAGCCCGGCATACGACAAGGTAACGGCATGGAGTTTATTCGCAAGATGCGCCTCACGCAGCCCGAGCTCTTGATGATCGCCTTCTCGCGTCAAGACGAGCACCTCTACGCCGAACGCGCCCTGCGCGTCGGCGCGCACGCCTACGTAATGAAGGGCAGTCCACCCGAGCTGTTCCTGCAGGCGATGGACCGGGTGCTGGACGGCGAGCTATTCGTAAGCCCCCCCATCGAGGACAAGATTCTGCGTTCCATTGCAGGGACCGACATAGACGACGAGCCGGACCCTGAAAAGCTCTTGAGCAACCGTGAACTTGAAGTGTTCGTGAAGATCGGCCAAGGCGCCAGCAGCCGCGAAATCGCGGAACGGTTGGCCCTCAGCATCAAGACCGTCGAGACGCACCGCGCACACATCAAGCGCAAGCTCAACACCCCAACCGCCGCCGCCCTCGTCCGCTGCGCCACCGAATGGGTTGAACATACGCAGGTCGCCTGAGGTCGGATCACCCTCTTGTCATGTGAGAAGTGCGGATTCTTCATACGAATGAGCACTTCCCTCTTTTTTTCGCGTCGTGTCGGGGCACGTCGAGGCGAAGGCTGCTGGTACTCCATGGGATTTCTCAACTCGGGATGACCGTGTCACAGTACCGGGAACGCGTATCACACTCCCCAAAAGAAGGCGCGCATGACGGGGTTCATCCATCATGCGCGCCATGTTTGGTTACTGAACGTAGAAGAGTCGAACGATCAGTACTTAACTGTGCAGCCGTAAGGCGTTGTTACCGGCGTCGCGACTTCTTCGCCGGCCATCGCTTGCGTCAACGCGGAAACAACATAGTTTTCGGCCCGCTCAATATCGGCTGGGTTGGCGGAGCGAATGCTGTCGATCGCGCCCTGATAGATCAGGATACCGTCGGGGTTGATGACATACATGTGCGGCGTCACGCGGGCACCGTAAAGGCGACCAACATCGCCGGGTTCGTCATACAGGTATGCGGTATGTTTCGCACCCTTCTCTTCGCTAATACGCGCAGCGTCTTCCGGCGAATAGTAGCCCTGCTCGCCACTTCGCGAGGAACAGATCGCCAGCCAGACAACACCTTGCTCGGTGTACTTTTCTTGCAAGCGCTGCATTTCGCCCGCGTTGTAGAATTTCCGAACGAACGGACATCCATGATTGACCCATTCCAACACCACAAATTGCCCGTGAAAGTCCGATAGGCTGTGTTCATTGCCCAATACATCGGTGAGGGTAAAATCCGGTGCTTCTTCACCAACCTGGACTTGTGCCTGCGCGGGAATGGCGTAGCTCATACCGGCCATCAATGCGACCACCGTAACCTGCTTCAATAATTTACGCATAGTTCACTCATCTCCTTTACCGCCTACTCATTGCTCATCGATCATGAGGCGGACAGCATCATCGATGATATATTCTCGTTCACGAGAACCTTAAATCTCCTCCAGCGCTTCCAGGACAATGCCCGGAGTCAGGATTTCCGGTAGCGTGATCGGCGCCCCTTCATGGTCCGCCCCGTACAGGACGTAGAAGGGCACGCTGCTTCGACCGTATTCCGCAAGCACGCCGCCAATCACATCATCGCGATTGGTCCAATCGGCCTTCAGTGGCGTGATCCCCTTTTCACGGAAAGCGGCTTGCACGCGGGACGAGGAGAACGCCACCCGTTCGTTCGCCAAACAACTCAAGCACCACGCGGCGGTGAAGTTGACGAAGACTGGCTGCCCCTCCGCGCGCAACTCCTCTAGTCGCTCCGGCGTAAAATCCTCCCATGGCATGCCGGACGTGGACGCCGCACCCTGACCGGCCGCCGGTTCGAGTTGACTGGCCGCCCCGATCCCGACAACTGCGCCACCGAAAATCAGCAGCGCGGCAATGATCTTGGCAGTTAGGCGAACAGGAAAGCCGCGTGACAAGGCACCCCAGCGCCCCAGAATCCAGCTTCCGAATCCAACGATGAACAAGACGCCCAGCAGCAGGATGACGGCTTCCCCGCCGCCCATAATGTTGAGCACCCACGCCAACCAGACGACAGTCGCCGCCAGCAGCCAGCCCATCGATTGCTTGAGCGTCTCCATCCACGGACCGGGCTTGGGGATTTTGCGTAACCATTGTGGGTACGCGGAAAGCAGCACATAGGGAGCCGCCATCCCGGCCCCCAAGGCGGAAAAGATCAGCAGCGACTCGATCGCCGACAAGGTCAAGGCATAGCCCAACGCCGCACCCATGAAAGGGGCCGTACACGGCGTAGCAATCACCGTCGCCAGTGCACCGCTGAAAAAGGAGCCGGTCCAGGTGGAGGAACCGGTGGCCTTCTGTCCGATGCCCATCCAGGAGGTTCCTACCTCAAACACGCCGAACAGGTTGAGCGCGAGCAGGAAGAAGAGCACTGACATGCCCATCAAAAATACCGGCGACTGCAGGTGAAAGCCCCAACCGAGTTGCTCGCCGCCTGCCCGCAAGGCAATCAACGCGCCAGCGAGGATCCAGAACGAGACCAAGACCCCCAAGCCGAACAGTAGTCCATGCTTAAGGATGTGTCCGCGCTCTTCCTCGGCCTGTCGGACAAAGCCCATAATCTTGATCGAGATAACGGGAAACACGCAGGGCATTAAGTTCAGGATGATGCCACCGAGAAAAGCGAAAAACAGCGCGGCCGCCAGACCGGAGATCTCGTCCGGGCCACCTGCCAGTGGCGCGGCGATCGGCGCCGTACCCGTTTCGATGGCAACATCGACGAAAAGCGCCCGTCCCGGTTGATCCTCCAGCCATCCATCTTCGCTGACCAGCACGCCGGTTAATCGATTCGGCTCATGCCGGAACGTGATATCGCGGACCAGCGTGAAGACATAGCTCCCGTTTTCGGGTTGCCAATGCTGGGCGGGGTAATACTGGATCATCTCCGCTTCCGCTGCGAAGAATTGAGCGGAATCTACTGCTGGTGCGCCACTTTCCGGCGGAATCGCGCGAATGGTAAACTCGTCATCAATCCGCTCCCCCTCAAACCGCCAGCCCGTGTCGCGTAAGGGCCACTCCTGGCGCGCCTGCTGGAAATGTTCGGCAAACGAAGGATGGGGCTGGGGCGCTTGATCGGTAACGGGTAGCGTCAGGCTAAGCTCCGCCGATCCCGGCAAACAAATTTCCTTACATTCCAGCCAATCCGCCCGGACATGCAACGTGATTTCCTCGCCATCCAACTGCGCCGGCGCCTGAATCGGGACCATCAGCACCACATCACGCTCGTAGGCATAGGTGACTAGCGGCCCCATTTCGATGCGTTCGGGGTACGGCCAATGGATTTCCCCGGCGGAAAAACCCTCCGGCAAATCCCATGTCAGCATCGTTTCCAGCCCGGAATCGCCCGGATTAAGCCAATAGGTATGCCAGTGCGGATCGTGCACCAAGCGCAGGCCAACCCAGAATTCCTCTCCTGCGCGGATTTCGGCCTGTTCACTGACCAATTCCGCCTCAACGTGCTCGGAGCGGACAGGTCCACTCGCCTGAAGCACACCCTGCAAACAGAACAGCGCAATGAGCGCAATGACGTATCGATCGTTAACTATTTTGTCCAATATGACCCTCTCCTTTGCGGTTATGTATGGACACGATAGGTAGTGTGTCGCTCAAAACGAGGTTGAATTACTGATTCTTTTCCTTCATTATAGCTTGCTCACTGCGGTTATAAGGGTACCGTATCTCTTAAGGAGATGACCAAGGCACGGGTGCTGCCCTAAGCGATTGTGTCAGGAATGCGTTTGTCTATCGACCCATTTCAACATTCAGGAAGGGTCCTATTACCATGACAACAAAAACAACAACGAAATTGTATCTGCACAAAGTAAATGGAGAAGCCGATTCTCCGCTACGTCAGCATTATCAGCGTGATTTCCGTGTCACACCCGAGTATCGAGAGACGTTGCCCGACATGCAGAATGCATCTCAAGCGCTTCAGGGCGAGAATGTTGCCATTCAGCAGGTCGGCATCTCCAATTTCAAATTGCCGCTCAAATACAGTACGCAAACGGGCGAACCAATGACATTGGAAACCAGCGTCACCGGCACCGTTTCCCTTGAGCCCAACATCAAGGGCATCAACATGTCTCGCATCATGCGCAGTTTCTACGATTATCAGGATGAGGTCTTCTCCCTGCCGCTGCTTGCGCGCATTCTGGAGGCGTACAAGACCGACGTTGGCAGCCACTCGGCCCGGATCCGCCTGTCGTTTTCCTATCCCTTGCTACAGAAGAGCTTGCGGAGCGAGCTGTTCGGCTATCAGTACTATGAGGTGGCCTTCGAAGGTCGCGTCGACGCGAATAACCGGGTACGCACGTTCATGCATTTCGATTTTGTTTACTCATCGGCCTGTCCCTGCTCTGCCGAATTGTCTGAACATGCCCGCGATGTTCGCGATATTTACAGCATCCCTCACTCGCAGCGCAGCAAAGCACGCGTGATTGCAGAAGTCGCAGCAGGCGAAAATGTGACGATCGAGGACATGCACATGCATTGCTTGAATGCGTTACAAACAGAAACACAGGTAATGGTGAAGCGCGAGGATGAGCAAGCGTTCGCGGAAATGAATGGCGCGGCGATCAAGTTCGTTGAAGATGCGGCCCGCTTGATCTACGAACAGCTCAATAAAGACCGGCGGATTGTTGATTTCGAGGTCGCTTGTGCACACTTGGAATCGTTGCATTCCCATGATGCGGTGTCCGTGATTGCCAAAGGCGTGCCGGGCGGGCTAACGGCAGATTTCGCCGATTTCAAGAGTTTGATCTGCTAACCGAACCCCTTTCGGCATGACCCAACCTGTCCTCTACGACTCATTAACCCGCTCATTGCAGCCGCTGACGGCGTCGGATGGAGAGACGTTTCGCTTCTATTGTTGCGGTCCAACGGTCTATGGCGCGGCGCATATCGGGAATTTTCGCACCTTTGTGGTGCAGGATCTGTTGCGCCGCGTCGTCGAGGCCTCCGGGTTACAAACCAAACACGTCCGCAACATTACGGACGTGGATGACAAAACCATCCGCCAGTCGCAGGAAGAAGGGAAATCGCTACAGGAATTCACGTCCTACTGGGGTGAACGCTTTCACGCCGATTGCGAGGCGCTCAACTTGCTGCCGCCCCACGTGGAGCCCAGCGCGGTGGATCATATCGCTATCCAGATCCGTCTGATTAAGAGATTGATCGAAAAAGAGAACGCGTATGTGGCGGATGACGGCTCCGTCTATTTCCGGGTAACGTCCTTTGCCGATTACGGCAAGTTGTCGCGCTTGCAGGACCGTGAAATCACGACCGCCAGCGCCGGAGCCGTGCAAAGTGACGATGAGTATGACCGCGAATCAGCCGCCGACTTCGCCTTGTGGAAAGCACATAAGCCGGAGGACGGTCCCAACGCCTGGCCAAGTCCCTGGGGGAAGGGTCGTCCCGGCTGGCACCTCGAATGTAGCGCCATGAGCATGGAGTATTTGGGCGAATCATTCGACCTCCATAGCGGCGGCGTGGACTTGTTGTTCCCCCATCACGAGAATGAGATCGCGCAAAGCGAGGCGGCCACCGGCAAACCCTTCTCGCGGTTGTGGTTTCACTCCACCCATTTGCTGGTCGAAGGCCACAAGATGTCCAAAAGCCTCGGCAACCTCTTCACGCTTGAGGACGTCAAGGCGCGGGGCTTTACCCCGATGGCGCTGCGGTATGTCTTGATTGCCGGCCAGTATCGCCAGCCCCTCAATTTCACCTGGGATTCCCTGAACGCAGCCCGCAGCGCGCTGCGTCGCCTGCAGCAACTGCACCACGACCTGGCGCAAGCCGCAGGGGCAACAGCAGCCCAAGCGACCGCCGACTGGGGGCCCTTCCAGCCCGTTTACGATGCCTTGGCCAACAACCTCAATACCCCGGACGCGCTGGGCAAACTGTTCACCGCCGTCCACCAGATTGAGCGCGACCTGCATGCCGGACAAGTCTCCGGCGACGCCGCCCGCGACTTCCTGGTGGCATTCAATCGGGTCTTGGACCTGTTCGGTTTCAGGTTCGACGCTGAATCCGGGCCAGCCGCTGCGCCGATCGAGGTACAGGAACTGGCGCAGGCACGCTGGCAGGCCAAACAGGACCGCGATTTTGCCCGGGCCGATGCCCTGCGCGCTCAACTGACCGAGCTGGGTTGGTCCGTACGGGACGCCAAAGACGGCTACGAACTGAAACCATCCGCCTGAGACTTCGACCATGACGACATCCGACCGCCGCTTACCGCCTGATTACCACTCGCACACGATTCTTTGCAAACACGCTGAAGGGATCCCCATCGATTATGCGCGCTCGGCCAAAGCCAACGGCCTGACGTCGATGACGTCGACCGAACATGCGCCTGCTCCCGAGCCTTTCAGTCCCGGCATTCGCATGACGCTGGATGATTTCGGGCTCTATCACCAATGGATCCGCGAAGCCAACAGTGTCGAAGGCATCGAGGTATTGCTCGGGATTGAGGCGGATTATTATGATGACTGCGAGCCCTTCCTCGAGAAGTGGCTAGCCGAGCATCCGTTCGATTATGTGCTGGGGTCCGTTCACTTCCTCGCCTATCACCGGGACCGCGATCACTCGCTCGAGGGGATTTGGGACAGCGATGATCTGGAGGACATTTGGTCACGCTACTTTGCCCGCATTCAGCGATTAGCGGATTCCGGTTTGTATGATGTGGTGGCACATTTGGATTTGCCCAAGAAATACAAGCCTGTGCCGGACGGCGCGATTATCGAGCGGACGGTGAAGCCGGCGTTGGACCGGATCGCCGAAGCGAAGATGGGTATCGAGATCAATACGTCCGGGTTTATCCATAACCCGGACGAACAATATCCGTCCGTCACGATCCTCTCTTGGGCCTGCGAGCGCGGGATACCAATCAGTTTCGGCTCGGATTCGCACCAGCCGCAACGTATGGGCGCTGGTTTTGATCGCGGCGTGCAAGCGGCGCTGGAGGCGGGCTACACCGAGCGGGCCGAGTACCGTGGCCGCGAGCGCACGATGGTGCCGCTCATTGCAGTGCCTGATTGATCGATAGAATCGGCAGGATAATTGAGAGCGCCAACACGAACACGAAGGCACCGACCACGACCACCAGCCCGGACTCGATCACGGTCATGGTGCGCGTGACGCGCCGTTCCCAGACATGCTGACTGCGCTGCGCCGCCTGTTCCAGCATCCCGGTCAAATCACCGCTGACCTCACCCGCTCGCACCCAACCGGGCAAGGTGCCGGCCAAGGGCGGGACGCGGGCCAGCGCATCCGACAGATTTGCGCCCTGCCGCACCGCATCCGCTTCCACGTCAATCAGCGACTCGACCCAAGGACTGCCACTGGCCGCCGCTGCCTGCGTTAGGGCCTCCAACAGATTCACCCGACTTTGTAACAACATCGCCAGCGTGCGCGTAAAGCGGAGGTTAACCAGCACGGGATAGAACTGCGAAAGGAACGGCAAACGATGCAGAAAGCGATCAAACGCAACCCGGAACGCAGACGACCGGGCGCGGCGCTGTTTAATCCACAAACTGGCCACGCCGCCCGCCAGTACAAACAGCGGCAACATCCATGCAACACCTTGCGCACCGCGCATCACGACGCGCGTGATCCACGGCAAATCCAGACCGGTTTCCAGCAGCAGTGATTGGAACGCCGGCAACATGAACACCAGCAGTCCCGTGCCCACCAGCAGGCTGAGTCCGACGATGATGGCGGGATAAATCAGCGCACTGATTAACCGGTCACGCAGTTGCCGCTCCTCCTCCAGATAATCGGCCAGCCGGTTCAACACCTCATCCAGTCGCCCCGCCCGCTCACCGGTTTCAATCACGGCGCGCTCAAAGGCGGTGACCCGCGCGGAACTGTCGGCGACGGCGTCGGCGAACGAGATGCCTTCACTGACCCGGTCGCCAATGCCGGCCACGACGGTTTGATTCCGGCCCATCTCGGGTGCCTCCATCAGCAGTGACAAGCCGTTCGACAGGGGCAGCCCTGCTGCCAGGATCGAGGCCAACTCGCGATAAAAGGCGGCGCGTATGTCGAGGGTGAAGAGCACATCGCGACGACGCCAAACCCAGGCGCGCCCCTCACCGGCCGCCTGAATCGCTTCTGCCAGCACGCCTTGATGGGAAAGTTTCTCGCGCGCATCCTTGCGATCAAGCGCCTGTATCAGCCCGCGCGCAACCTGGCCGGCGTGATTATAGCCTTTGTATTCAAACGTTCTCATCGACGCCCAGCCCGACGACACGAATCAGTTCACTGATGCTCGTTTGCCCCGCCAAGACTTTATCCAAACCATCATCCAACAAGGTCGGCATGTTGCGTTCCGCGACCGCATCGCGCAGCGCCTGCATCGAAGCGCCGGTGCGAATGAGTTCCTGTAGTCCGGCTCCAATCTCAATCAACTCGAACAAGCCGACCCGGCCGCGATAGCCCTCCATGCACGACGGGCAGCCAGCGGGATTGGCCTGCCAAAGCGGCTGGTCCGCCAAGCGGTTGCGACGGCTACCCAGCGCCACCGCGTGTTCCTCGCTCAGCGTGGCGGGCGCTTTGCAGTGCGGACACAGTTGGCGCACCAACCGCTGCGCCAGTACGGCGCGGGTCGAGGCAGCAACCAGATACGGTTCAACGCCCATGTCTACGAGCCGCACGGGCGCCGACAGCGCATCGTTGGTGTGCAGGGTGCTGAATACCAAATGACCGGTTAACGAGGCGCGCACCACGATCTCGGCCGTTTCGGTGTCCCGCGTTTCCCCGACCAGAATTACGTCGGGATCCTGTCGCAAAATATGGCGCAGCCCGCGCGCAAAGGTCAGCCCAATCTTCGGGTTAATGCCAATCTGGCCGATGGTCGGTAATTGATACTCAATCGGGTCCTCAATGGTAATGACATTCAGTCGTTTGGTGTCCAGTTCCTGTAAAGCCGCGTAAAGCGTGGTCGTCTTACCGCTACCGGTTGGCCCGGTCACCCAGATCACGCCGAACGGTTCCTGCAACAACGCTTGCAGGCGAGTGCGCATAGCCGGGGCCAACCCCAGCTTTTCCACCGGCAGCAAGGTCGCATCGCGGTTTAGCAATCGCAGCACGATACGCTCGCCATCGGTGACGGGCACGGTCGAGGTGCGGATATCCATTTCCCGTTCACCCACCCGCACGCGGGCGGCGCCATCCTGCGGCATGCGCTTCTCTGCGATGTCCAAGTGTGCCATCACCTTGAGTCGCGACACCAACGCCGCCTGCAACTGCTTCGGCGGCGCCGCGCGGTCATAGAGCACGCCGTCGACGCGAAAACGCATGCGGAGCGAATTTTGGTACGGCTCGATATGGATATCGGACGCGCCACTCTTCATGGCGTCCAGCAGGATCAAGTTCACCAAGCGGGTCACCGGCGCGTCATCGGCGGATCGCAAGAGATCGTCCGCGCGGGATTCCGGCTGCTGCTCCGCAGTGATGTCCAACGTCTGCAGAAAGGCGTCCGTGCCCTCTTCTCCGCTGAAATAGGCGCGCTCAATAGCGCGCAGGATTTCGTCTTTTGGGGCCAGCAGAAGCGTCAATTCCTCGCCCAGCAAGAGTCCTAGATCGTCCAGATCCTGCGTCTGCAAGGGATCGGCGGCAACCGCACAGAGCCTGCCGTCTCTGCGAATGGGGAGCATGTGGCGACCACGCGCCCAATCGACCGACAGTCGACTCACCAGTTCGGCGTCCAGCCACTCATCTTCGATGTGCGTCAGCACGGGAATACCGAACTGTGCGCCCACCGTAGTCAGCGCATCGCGGTCCGTGCTCACTCCGGCGCATCCTCCGGCAACACCTCGGGAAACGCCAGACTGCCCGCGCCACGCGTGATCCGGGTTTGCTCCTCCAACGCGTCCCGCATGGAGATGGCCGCATCGAGGTCGGTGACGATGTGCGGCGTAACAAAAATCAGCAAGTTCGTGCGCTGGGTGCGATCGATGTTGCGGCGGAAAAGTTGTCCGAGTAACGGGATATCGCCCAGCAGGGGAACTTTCGACACGGCGCTGATCACGTCTTCCCGCATCAAACCGCTAATCACGACCGTCGCCCGGTCGGGAATCGTGACGGTGGTATCCACTTCGCGTCGCGCGATCGTCGGCGTGAACTGGCGATCCGCAGGTCCGCTATCAATGATGGCCTCGATGATGGGGTTGAGCTTCATGCGCACCTCATTATCCGGATTCACGTACGGCGTAACCTTGAGCTGAATCCCGACATCCAGGCGCTCGATGTTTTGGATGACGTCACGCGCCGTGCCCGCGCCCCCTTCGATCGTGGAACTGAGGATGGGGATGTTATCCACCACACTGACACTGGCTTCCATATTGTTTTGGGCCCATAGCGGGATGTTGGAGAGGATTTTGACCTCGCGATCCTCCGCCAAAGCGCGCACCAGAAACGGCACGCGCGGCAACACGCGGCCTTCCGCGTCCGTAAACGTTCCGCGCGCCACCCCCACGGTTAATCCTTCCGGGAAGACGCCGTCCAACACACTGGTGAGGGTATCATCCTCGCCCGGACGACTTCGTCCGACAATGGTCGTTGTACCAGCGCGGGGCGCCTCAATGGTGGACCACTCCACACCGACATCGAGGTCCTTGCCCAGCGTGACTTCAGCGATCAGAATCTCGACCATCACCTGTTGTGGCGGCAGATCCAAGCGTTGCACCAGATCGCGCAACAATTCGAAGTCGCGGGGCGATGCATCGACCAGCAGGGCATTGTTCGCGATGCTCGGTTCAACGGAGAGAACGGCCCGCTCCTCACGCTCGGCACCCTGTTGCAACAACGCTTTCAAGCTATCGGCGGCTTCCTCGGCATTAAGGTAACGCAGGAAGATGACATTGAGTCGACCATAGCCGGATGGCGTTTCCACATCCAGCAGCGCCACCAAGCGACGCAACTCGGCCAACTGCGTGGGGGCACCGACCAGCAACAGGCTATTGGCGTGCGGCACGGGTACCACCTGCGACTCAGCGGCCAGTGCACCCGCCCCCTCGGCGACTTGCTGAAACTGCCGGGACACCCGACGCCCAGCAGATTCGGCGCCCAACATAGCCTGGCTCAACTGCCGGGCCAGGTCCTCGGCTGAGGCATGCTTCAGCGACACCACTTCCACGGCGCTTTGTGAACCTTCGCGATCCAACTCAGCGATCAAGCGCTCGATCCGGGTCAAGCTATCCGCCGTTTCCGTGATGATGAGGTGATTGGTTGGACCAAAAGCGGCGATCGCGCCGGCGCGCCCCCCGCGCACCATCGGTTCGAGCATGCGACGCAATTCGATCGCACTGATATAGCGCACCGGGATGATCCGGGTGATCAAGCCCTGCGCCTGATCAATCGTTTCATCGGCTCCGTACAAGCGCCCGTCCGGCAATTCGCGATCCGGCAACCGCACGACATGATAGAGATCATTGCGTTCGACCACGGAAAACCCTTGCGATTGCAGGATGGTCATTAAGAAGGGGAAAACGTCGTCGGTGGGAATTTCGGACGGGGCCACGACCGTTACACGCCCCTGCACCTGATCATCCATGACGAAACGGCGTCCGGTCATGTCCCCGACCAAGCGAATGACCAAGCGGATATCGGCTTGGTCAAAACTGAAATCCACGTACCCGTTGCGGGCTGCTTGGGCAACCGTATCCGGTCCACTGCTGACACTGATGACGATCAGTGCGAGCCACCCGAAAATCCCTAGGCGTGCGAATCGCATTTACTTGGTGATACCTCGTTCCGAGGCTTTGATAAAATCAATCAGATGCGCCACTTCAACAGCGTCCTCCACAGGCTCAGCCGCCAACCGATCCAGCGCCTGTCGGGTTGATAAACCCTCACGATACAGCACGCGATGTGCCTGCTTCAGCGCCTTCTGCACCGTACTATCGATGCCTTTCCGTTTCAACCCAACGGCATTGATCGCATGCACCTCCAATGGATTGCCGGCCGCCATCATGTAGGGGGGGACATCCTGGATTACACGCGAACAGCCGCCAATGATGCTAAGGCAACCGATCCGGACAAACTGATGCACGGCGCTGAGTCCCCCCAGAATCACTTGATCCTCCAGCTCCACGTGGCCGGCCAGGGTTCCGCAATTGGCGATGATCACCTCATCACCCACGCGACAATCGTGCGCCACGTGGGCATACGCCATAATATGGCAACGGTTTCCAACACGGGTGACATCGCCGTCCGCCGTGGCGGCGTTCACCGTCACGTATTCACGAATAGTCGTCTCATCGCCGATCTCCACATACGTCATGCCGCCGGCATATTTGAGGTCCTGGGTCTGCTGGCCGATCGAGCAAAAGGGGAACAGCGTGCCGTTTGCTCCAATCGTGGTATGGCCCTCGATGACCGCGTGGGACATAATGCGCGTACCGGGTCCAATGCGCACGTGGGGTCCGATTACGGCATACGGGCCGACTTCAACATCGGCCCCAAGCTCGGCCGCAGGATCGACGATGGCCGTAGGGTGAATACCCATGATGGGATTAATCCTTTCGTCCGAACAGCAAGTCCGCCTCACAGGCGACTTCGCCGTCCACCGTAATCTCGCCATGGCAGCGACACATGCTCATGCGGGACCGCAGCATACTCACCTTGATCAGCAATTGATCGCCCGGTCGCAGCACCTTGCGGAAGCGTGCATTGTCGACGGCCAAGAAATAGGCCACATCACCCTCGCGCTGCGTCACCTTGTTCAGCAGAATACCTGCCACCTGCGCCATGGCTTCGAGTTGGTACACACCCGGCATGATGGGATTGTCCGGAAAATGTCCCTGAAAATACGGCTCCGTGGCCGCCAGATTCTTGATCGCCACAATGTGTTCTTTGTCGTCGCACTCCAACACGCGATCAACCAACAAAATCGGATACCGATGCGGTAAAACCTTCATTATTTCGGTGACATCCATCGTGCATTCTCCTCGCATTCAACACCATGCTACAGCTCGACGCGCATTCACGCTGCTGGCATGAGTCAGATGATGCATGGATTCAACGATTTCGGCAAGAGTTGAATCAGGGCGAATGGCGAGATACAGGATACGCGATTCGGGATACCGCCAAATACGGCGACCTTACATTGGGCGGGCGCGCAAACCCGTCACCCCGAAACGAATGGGCTCGTCCCAGGACAACAATTCGTACCCGACATCCACCTCGGCCATCCACGCCAGGTGTCGTGCGACCTTAAATACCTCGAAACTATCATCGCGCACGATGAAGGACAGAAACTCCTCTTCGGGATCCAGGTTTTCAAGAATACTACCGTACCAGTCCCGCCCCGTTTCGAGGCTCCAATCCCTGAGGGCGTACCCTTCCGTACCCGCCAGTGGCAAGACACCAAATTGCCCCATCAGGAAGTACGACAGGTCGACCATATAACCGCCGTATTGCAAATCCAAATCCTGCATCAAAATCAACAAGCGATCCATATTGCCCACGGCCTCATCGCTCAGTCGACGCATTGCTGTGTCTACTTCCGCCTGAAGTTCCGTTACGGGAACGCGAAAGAGTTGATTGTTGCGGGCCTCAATGTAAATCGGACGCTTGTCGGTATCGTATTCCATCGGAGTCGGAATGAGCACACGGATTTGGGCGGCGTCCAGCCCGGTCAGAATGATAATCAGGACGAGCACCCCCACCAGACACGTCATGATATCCAGAAAGGAATCGAGGTTTACGCTCGAGCCGCCACTTTTTTGGCCTCGGGCCATTACAGCTCCCTCACCGCAGCCGCGTGGCGCGCTTCATAATCTACCTCCCGCCCCTCCTCGAACAATTCTAAGCCCAAATCGATGTCGCGATCACGCACAGCTTTTGCGATACGTCGGTAAATCTCCGCAGCCCGAGGCCGGACCAACAGCACCACATATTCGTCATTCCGTGCAGCGCGGACTTCCTCCAAGAAACGTTCGAGTGAATTATTAGGCTGATCCAACTCCCGCACCGGCAGGATGAACGATCCCGGATACATAATGATGCGGTCACGATGAACATCTATGTAGCGTGGCTCTTTGTGTTCATTGCCCATCGGGAAGGGGGCTCCTCCTTCCGACCCGTCCCCACCCGGAACGAATAGCGATGAGGTAACGATGGATGTTACGGTGGTGTTTTCAGGGTTGCTGATGATGACCATCGTGTTGCTGATCAACAATACAACCAAGGCCCCGATCGTCATGATCAGGATGGCCATGAAGGAGGACAGGTCCTGCTTCGTTTCTGACTTTTTTTTCGCCATACCACTAGCCTACTGCCACAGCCCTGTTTTTCAACCGACCTCTTCGCGCAGCGTGATCACACGGGGCTTGCTCAGCCGCTGGTACACGGCATCGGTTGCTTCAAGATGTGATCGAATGGCATCCAGTGTTTGGCGCAATTCAGCGGAGGCGCTAATCCCGGCCAGACTGCGCTCGACCGTTTCCTGCACCTTCAGCAGGTCCTGAATGCTTGAAGCCAGCTTCGTGACTTCGGCCATGCGGTCGCTAAGTTGATTGGCGGCGCCGAGCGTCGTCTGGGCGGACTCCTCCGTGGCTTTTTGCAAGGCGGCCGCGCTATCCGCATACTGCTGCGCCACCCCCTCCGTCGCCGCACGCAATTCGGCGCCCATGGCCTTCACCTGATCCAACTCATCCGCCGCGATCGCCTGCCGACGTTCCAAGAACGCGGTTTGCTCATCGCGCATTTCCTCAGCGATCTTGCGCATGGATTGCTCCAGCGATTCGCCTACCGTAGTCATGCTGGAGGAGATTCGGGCCGTCAAACCATTCAAGGTGCTCTCGTAGCTCCTGGCGAGCGTTCCAAACCGCTCTTCCACAGTTGCGCCGGCACGACTGATGGCATTCGTAA
>SLAD01000298.1 GCA_007126995.1 Kiritimatiellia bacterium
AGTGTGGCGGTTCCCGAAGCCTTGGTGCCCTACATGGGTGGGTTGGAGCGCATTACGCCGTCATGAAACCGTGAAGACTGATGGGCCAATACTCCAAACTGCTGCGCCACATCATTAGGCAGCGAGTACTTCCGCGCGAATCGCGCATCTTGATCGGGGTATCCGGCGGCTCCGATTCAATGGCTCTGCTCGAACTGTTGCAAGAGGGCGCTCAAAGGAATCACTGGAAACTCGCCATCGCCCACGTGGATCACGACTTACGTGGTCGAGCGAGTGCGGAGGATGCTCGATGGATCAAGGCGGAAGGCAAGCGACGAGGCCTCAAGGTTCATTCGCGACGCGTGGATGTCGCGGCTGTGGCCAAAGCGCAGCCGGGCACTTCGATCGAAATGGCCGCGCGCCGGTTGCGCTACCAGTTCTTCGCCGACCTGGTCAAGCGGCACAAGTATGACTGTGTGGCCTTGGGACATACACAGGATGATCAAGCGGAGACGGTCCTGCTCAATCTGCTGCGCGGGGCAGGTCCGGACGGACTATCCGGCATGGACACCGTTGCGTGCCGTGCCGGCCTGCTGATTGTTCGTCCGCTCCTGTCTGTCCCCAAAGACGAACTGCGCGAACTATTACGGCGGCGGGGCGTTGAGTGGCGAGAGGATGCCACCAACAGTGATCCTTCGTTTATGCGGAATCGCGTCCGGACAGAGCTGCTGCCGCTGCTATCCGAACGATTCAATCCACAAATCGTCAACGCATTGGCCCGGGCAGCCACCAATCTACGTTACGAAAACACTGCTCTACGGGAACAAACGGAAGCCGATCTGGACGGCTGTCGTATTGGCACAGGTCGGGCACTGGACCTGCGCGTGCTGCGAAAGCTCTCTGAAGCGAGACAATCACTGGCGGTGAGGCGATGGTTGCAAGAGCAGTGCTCGGATCAGGTGCCAACACCCACCTCTTCGGATCTCTCGCAGGTTCTCTCGATTTGTGCCACGACATCGGGCAGTGCGGCTATACCGTTGGGGTGGGGGAGGGTTAAACGAGCGTATCACCGCTTGTCTTTCGTTCCCGGGCCCAAAACAGGCTCCAGCCAATACGATGACTTTGTTGCCAAATTAAGGAAACCGGGGATCACGTTGCTGGATCAGTTCAATTTAACAGTAGCCATCGAGTCGGCAACAGGATACGCGCGTGAACCGGGTCATGGCATCGGTGTGTGGCCGATCACCGCTTACATTTCAGCCCGCTACGTCGGGCGTGCTGCGCTGCATGCGCGGACTTGGCGGCCCGGTGACCGGTTCCACCCCGTCGGTGGCGCGCGCCGCAAAGTGCAGGACATTTTCACCGACAGTAAGATCCCGCGGGACTTGAGAAACCGTATTCCGTTACTGGTTTGCCGAGACGAGATTCTTTGGATTCCAGGGCATCGTGTTGCCGCAGCAGCCGCCGTTGAGCACGCAGATGCGCTATCCTGGCGCATTTGTATGGAAGCGAACGGCTGATTGACTTGCATCGGTACCCTCTTTAGAGTAGCGAGGATTCATACTCAAAGGAGCGTCTGTGTCATCGAAAATTGAAGATCTACTCGTTATTCAAGACCGCGACCGGCGGATTAATCGTCTCGAACGAGAAATCGAGGATTTGCCGCAGCGCCAACGGCTGATCGAGGCGCAGTTGGATGCGCACAAGAAAGCCCTCCATGACGCTGAAGAGGATATTCGCAAGAAGGGGCTGGAGCAAAAAGATCTAGAGTCCCAAATCGAGCAGCGCCAGGAACGGATTCGCAAATTCCGCCAGCAACAGTTCGAAGTCAAAAACAACGACGATTACAAAGCCTTCGAAAAGCAAATCGCGGCCCAGCAAAAAGAGATTGTGGCGCTCGAAGAGCGGCAGCTTGAGATCATGGAGGCGCTCGAGCAACTGGACGAGGTCTGCGATACGAAACGCGCCGCGCTGAAAGAGGAAGAGGTTGTGGTTGCGGCGGATTTGGAGCAGTTCAAGGCCCGTGGGGACAATCTTCAGAAAGAACTGGAAGAGGTGAAGGCGGATCGGATGAAACTGGCGGAGACCATCGATCCGGATTGGCTGTCGCGCTATGACCGTTTGTTTTCGCACTTTAAGGATTTTGCCGTTGTCCCCGTCGAAAATCAGGCCTGCGGCGGTTGCCACATGAAATTACCGCCGCAAGTCACCCACGACGCGCGACAATTGGACAGCATGACGCTATGCATGTATTGCGGCCGTCTCTTGTATTATATTCCGTAAACACGTACAGTTGAGTGGATTGGGACGGTGATCGATCGCTGCGTGTCTTCGGATGCGTGGAGGAAAGTCCGGACTCCATTGGGCAGGATGCTTCCGCTAAGAACGGAAGGACCTTTCGCGATATCGAAAGGGACGGAAAGTGCCACAGAAAATATACCGTCCCGACCACGCCGTCAGGCGGGTGTCGGGGTAAGGGTGAAAAGGTGGTGTAAGAGACCACCGCCCCGGAGGCAACGAAGGGGGCAGGGCAAACCCCATCTGGAGCAAGATCAAATAGGGAGCGAGAGGCGGCCCGCCTCATTTTTGCTTCGGCAAATGAAGTTCCGGGTTGATTGCATAGATAAATGATCGATACCGTGTAACGGAACAGAATCCGGCTTATAGCCGTCCTGATCCTTTTTTTGAGCACATGAATGTTTCCGTTTATCAATGGTTGCGCATCAGCGGGTGGATCGCCGTTTGCTGCATCGGCATCGTCGGGATTTCGATTGGTTGGATGATCTATCGTTGGCCGCAGCTCGCTGCCGATGGGCCTGAGAGCGCAACGGTAGACACGCCGCCAGCGCTTTCCTGGAGTGATGCATCCACCATCCCGCCGAATCAGTGGGAAGTGATGCGTCATAGTGATGCCGCGCCGACACCATCGGCAGGACCTTTGGCCCAACGGTTCCGGTTGGCCGGCACGTTTTTCGCCTATCCGGGCGATCAGGCCGACCCCCTGTCGGATGCGCGCAGAGCCATCATTGATGACTTGCGCCAAAACCGGCAGCGACTTGTTCGCGAAGGTGAGGACATGGAAGGCGTGGAGGTGGTTCAGATCTATCGGGACCGGATCATTCTTCGAGAAGGAGCGGATGAGGAAAACCTCTGGCTGAGTTTCTCTGACGCGGCTGTCGAGCATGCCGCAGCAGACACGCCGGATGGACCCGACATCGCTCAACCGGGTGTGCCGTTGCGATTTGAAGACATGCCGTCCCTGGAGGAGAGCGCGTTTGGGCGCCGCATCGATGAGGATCGCTGGATTTTGCAACGTGACGCGTTGCTGCGCTACGCGGACGAACTACAAGATGATCCGGAGCGTCTAACCAAGCTATTTCTGGCTATGCCCCCCGTCTATGATGATGAGGATGAGATATCCGGGTTTCAACTCGACATGCTGGGAGAGGACGCACTGTATGAGGCTGCCGGCTTTCAAGACGGCGACATCGTTCGGCTCGTAAATTCCATGCCCATGACCAGCCCGCACCGCGCCCAGTATTTTATCCGCGAATTCATGAGTGGACGTATTAACGCTTTCGTTTTCGAGATCGAGCGCGACGGCGAGGAGCTGAAGTTGATTCATCTGATTCGCTAGCCCGTCCTGGCGAGAATTCCACCTGTTTACGTGCGGTGTCGACACGGAGCAACTCGACGGAAAGCACGTCGCCTAATTTCCAGGTATTCCGGGTCCGGCGTCCGACGGCTCGGTTGCGTTGAACATTAATGGCGTAATGGTCATCGCGTAACTGGGAGAAGGGAACGCTTCCGCGTTGCAGGCTTCCCAAAAGCTCTACCTGCAGCCCGCGCCCGTTCATGCCGGTGACTACCGCCTGCCAAGGCCCCGTTTCGCCGCGATCCAACTGGCGCGAATAATAGTCGATCCGCTTCAGCTCGATACTTTCTTGCTCCGCCTCCTGGGCTTCCCGCTCCATCCGTGAGCAATGTTCCGCGATACCCTCCACAGCCTTTTGGGGGTAGGGGGGCGGATCCCCCTGTTCCAGGGCTTTCAGGACGCGATGCGTGATGAGGTCCGGATACCGCCGAATAGGGGAGGTGAAGTGCAGATAATGCGAAAAGGCGAGGCCAAAATGTTCTTCACGATGACCGGCATAGGAGGCCCGCTTCAGGTTGCGTAGCATCGCCAGATTGACGATATGCGCCAGCGGTGAATCCGCCACGGCGTCGGCAACCTTGTTCATGTCCCTGCTCGTGGTGTCGGACAAGGTGAAGCCCAGCAAGGCCAAGTCGGCGGACATCCGCTCCCATTGTTCGTCATCGGGCGATTCATGAATCCGATAGAGCGTGGGATAACCATGCTCGGACAGTTTCAGTG
>SLAD01000408.1 GCA_007126995.1 Kiritimatiellia bacterium
GAAATCGTCAGCGTGCGCGGACTAAAGGACTGATCCGAGGTGCCCGCATACTCAAACAGTTCCGGTGAAGCGGACAGTTCCTGATGCAACCGCACGGTGCGGAATCCAACGTGTGTCGAGCCGACCGACGGCACCTCGTGCGAGTCGATGAAATGATGGCTCGCCTGAAATCCGCGCGCAAAGTGGCTGCCCTTTCGGCGGATCACGCGCGAGATCGTGGCGCGCGTATCGCCCCAGGTCCATTCGCGCACATTCCCTTCCATGTCATACAAGCCCACCGGATTCGGCAACTTGGTCCCCACGGGTTGTGTCTTGCCGTCGGAGTTGAAGTCCAGCCAGTTGTAGTCATCGGTACCGCTGTTCGCATCCGTGACATTGGCCAAGTCCCATTCCTGCGGTAACGGAATACGGAATCCGCTGGCGGCCGCGTTCATGTAGTTCGTGATGTAGAAGCCGGTGTCCACAGGGTCCGCCGGAATCTGTCCCCAATTGGGATAGCGTTCGTCCTGATAGGTCTCCAGACGGAACTGTGTGGTTTCGCGCCAGACCTCGGTGAAATCTCCATCACGATAATAGACGGGCTCCAGCCCCATCATCTCAGACAGCGCGTTGCACCACGAAATCAGATCGAACCAGCTCATTTGCGTGACCGGCTCGTCGGGATGAAAATCACGCACGTCGCCGGGAATCGCGCCCATGCTGCCCATGGCGCCGGAATAGTTAAAACTATAGCCGTTATTCAGCGCCCATTGCTGCACGTAATTCCACAAGCGATACGGAACTTCTGTCGCGCCCACGCTGACCGGATAGGAACCCGACGGATCGATCGACGTCTCCGGATTGAAATCCAAATCGACGACATGGTTGGTATTGGCCAAACCAACATCCAACACCACTTCCGGCAAATACTGCGCGATGAAGTTGCGCATCATCTTTTCCGTGGGTTCTGCGGCGGGCGGGACAACGGTTGCCGCCGAATAGTTCCATTCCGTGGCACCGGATGGCGCCCCCATGATCGGCATGCCCGTCCCGTTACGCACAGGTCGGAAGGTGATGCGCGGACTGCCCCACCAAGGCTGCTCGCCAAACGTCAGGATCGATTCCGTCGGCGCGTCGGGCGCCCAACCCAGCGCCGTACGCGTCGTATCCACCGCCGGATCGGCCACGGTGCCGGCTGGGAACCAGACATGTTCCCAATACGACGTGCCGCGCAATGAAACATCCAGTTCCTGCCACTCCGCCGGCGTCGGCAAACGGAAACCAGGCGCGTTGGTGTTCCAGTAGATCGTGGGCCGTTCGTCCCACAGCTCTTTCTTATCGCGGTCAAAGATCATCTTGAAGACGTTGGTGTGGTCCGGATCGGTGTAATACGCGGGCTCCAGCCCTTCCCATTGCGACAGCGCATTGCAAAAGGCCAACGCGTCGTACCACGTGATGTCGGTGACCGGTTCCAACCGGTTATGCTCGCCGTTGGTGGCGCGCATCATCCCCATCGATCCGTCGCGCTCGAAGACGTATGTGGATATGCCCAGCTCATCGCGCACGTGTTGACGACGCTGACCGAAACGAAACATCTTACGCCACAGGTCGTAAGAAACCGGCTCATCGGCAAGATACACATCGCCGATATCGCTCATGTCCATATTCGAGGATGGCGCGAATGGCGCATCCACCACGGCCTGCACGCGGAACGCGCCCCACTTCAGAGAAATGGGTTCATCCAAGGTCAAGGCAGGTGAGACTGGATACGGACGCGAAAGATAACGCTCCGCAAACCAACCGACCGCCGTCACATTGGTAAAAACGTGATCATCAAAGACCGCGCTGGAAACATCAAAGTCGATTTCATACGGATACGCCGGATCGGGGACGGGATCGTACGGCGCCCAGCGGCTATCGCCTGGATTCAGGGTATGCGTGCGGCGAAACACCGGGTTGTTACCGGACCCGTGTTGACCGGGATCCGCGCTCATGCCGACATAATACTGATTGGTTTCCCCGGCAAAGGTTTCTTCGGAGAGATAGAATTGGTCGCCGTCGCGCACCAACCAGCGTCCGGCGTTGATGCCGCCCCAGTACCGGGTGATGTCCACCGCAATGTAGCTGTCAGCATCGAACGTCACCACATGATCCGCGCCATCGTTATAGAAATGCTCCTTCGTCCAAATCCATACCCCGTAGGCCTCCAGCAACTCCTCGACCTCGCCGGAGACGACATTCGTACGCGGACCGGGCAACGTCATCAGGTTGAAGTCATCCTTGAATTCATGATTCTGATTGAGGTGGCCTTCCGTGAGGGTACGTGGGCCTTCGTCGGCAACGGTGTAGAGCGTCATGCCGCCATAGAAAATGGCGCTGTTGACGTTAGTATCGAAATCCAGTCCCGGCGGGGTGAACGGCACGTCCAGACTGAATGGATACGCGCTGACAAAGTCGTTGGTCAACGTGCCGTCGCCAGTTCGATCAACGCGGGGGTCAAAGTATTGCGGAATCACGCCGCGCGGCCATCCCGACCCGAGCTTGGCGCCGAAATCAACAATCGTCACCGACTGCGCGTTAACCGAAAACGAACTGATCATTAACCCGATGTACAGCGCGAAACGTATTATCATCCGCATAGCATAGCCTCCCGAAAACTTACACCAGCCGTTGGTGAATTAAACACCGAAGAAGATCATCCGTATATCCTCGCTCACGTCAGAGACTTATGCTTTAGCGACAAAGGAGGCGGAGGCGCTGGTCTGGTTGACAAGGGAGTTGCAGCTCCGCGAAGCGGAAGGACATGGGCAAGAATGCCCATGTTCCCACTCTCACGGAGCAAAGACATTCCTGTCCTTGCAATCAGATGGGCAGGAATGCCCATGTTCCAAAACCCCGGACCAAGGACATTCCTGTCCTTGGTATTCACGCGCAAGAATGCCCATGTCCCCACTCTCACGGAGCAAGGACATTCTTGTCCTTGCTATACGTCTACTCCAACTCCACGCCAAGTCGATAAAACACGCGTTCTTCGTCCGCGTGTAAGGCGTCGGTGAACTCGCCGTTCACCAAACCGTCCTGAAGCAACTGAAACGACTCCAAGCCATCAAGGAGGTTTGTGGACCAATACACGCTGTACACCCGCCCGTCCACAGCATCCCACTGAAGCACGTTGCCTATCAGGGTCGACGTCAGCCCCTCAATCACGAAGAACGAAGCCGGATTGGTCGGGTTAAGGTCAGCAATGTAGGCCTCCAGCAAGGTGTTCACCTCGTTGGCGGCCAAGGCGCTCGCCACCGCGTTGGTCGGGCCGCCGAAATGCAATTCCTCCCACCAATCCGGGATGCCGTCCCCGTCGGTATCGAGTTCGCCCGGTTCGTTTGCGGCGTACGCAACCAGATCGATGACCCCCAAGTAGCCGAACGTTGAATTTGCGCCGCTGGGGTATTTCGCCTCGACTTGGATGGAGATGATGCCGTCCGGCGCTTCAAGATCAGCAAACAAAACGGTGTTGGAGGTGTTGGACTTCGTATCCAAATGGTCAACCAAGTACCCGTTCACCGTGTACCGCGTCATGAAACTCCACCAACTGCTCGGTGATCGCGAACCAAACAAGGTGAGTTGGTACAATCGATTGGTATCCAAATTCTCAATCTGAAGCACCGCCTGCCCGCCCGCGCCAATATAGAAGGAATCGCTCTGAGCAGAAGAGGGATAGAGATCGTCAGCCCACATGCCCGATGAATTGGGGGGATTAGCAAAAGCACTTGTGATGCGCAGATCGGCGGCGGTCACCAACCCGTTCGTCTCGATCATGTTGGTGAGCTTCAATCCGGTCGTCTGCGAGGATACGTTATTCCAGTTTCCAGTCGTCTCGCGATGGGACACGCCCAAATCAATCAGGATTCGCCAGAACTCCGTAATGACCGGCGCAGCATCGGTGGTGGTCGACGCCACGTTCGAGAGATCGCTGACATTACCGACGCCATCGGTGGTCTTGATCGCAAAGTAGTACAGGGTCTCCGCATTCAAGCCCATGATCTGAAACAACTCAGGCGTGCCAGGTGCTGCGGGGGGCGGCGGTGACGAAGCCGGGGTGGCGGAGGCAAAATTGGCTTCGGTAATCGGCGCGGTGCTGTACCGGATACTATAACTCGCGGTGCCCGACCCCTTATCGTCGGGCGCAGTCCACTCGAGCATCACGCTGGCAAAGCTATGACTCGTCACCGTCAGGTCATCAATTGTTTCCGGCGGAGTCAAATCCTGCACATGAGCCACAACCTGAGTCGAAATGATCACGGCGCCGGACAAGCTGAACACCGCGCTGTTGCCGATGCCGCTTTCTTCTGCCGCTGCGGCCAGCGTCACGGTCC
>SLAD01000015.1 GCA_007126995.1 Kiritimatiellia bacterium
CACAAACGACCTCATTCAGTATCTGCTGGCGGTCTACCGCACCAATGAACAGATTTCCGATTTGTATGTGCCCTATCACCCCGCCGTTTTGCGCGCGCTGCATCGATCCATCGATGCAGCCGTGCGCGCGGGTATCGATGTCTCAGTCTGCGGCGACGCGGCTACGGACCCGCATATGATCGTGTTTCTGATCGGCTGCGGTCTACGCACATTCAGCGTCGATGCGCGCCATATCCCACAGGTGCAACAGTTCGTTCAACGAACTGAGGTTGAGGAAGCGCGAAAAATCGCCATGCAAGCGTTGCGACTAAGTCGCGTCAGCGAGATTGAGACATTTTTCGAGGAGCAAAACCGCCAAGTGACCAAGGAGTAGGACCTACTCCTTTTCCCGCGCGCAAGAGTCGCCCTTGCCACCGCAAGCGGCGCAGGAAATGGGCTCCCCATCAAAATCACGGGCTGCGCTGCCACAGGAACGGAAAGTCTTGTTACGAAAAATTAGTCCGATGGCCATCCCCAGGAAACAGAGGCCCAAAATCACCAGCACGACGAATATATAGGTAAGCAGTTGCATGGATTTACGGTACGGCGCGAGTTCGGGATTGTCAATTCATGCAGGCAGCCACTAGATTACCCGCCCCGATAACAAAGAACGATTTATAACTATATGAAGAAACTAATTCGAAAAGCCAGATACCGCGGTCGCGAGGAGCGTATTCAACTCCCCTTCCCGGTGCCCTATGGAGCGCACGTTGTAGACCCCGGCGTCATTTTTACCCTGTTCAGCCGCAACGCTGACCGCGTTTGGCTGATGCTGTTTGATCACCCGCACTCGGATACCCCCACAGCGGAATACGAACTCCGCTCGGAAGTCAACCGCGTGGGTGATGTCTGGCATATTCACGTCCCGGACGCCCGGGCGGGGCACTATTATTGCTACCGACTGGACGGCGAACCGCCCGAGGGGATTGAACGGGGCTATGATCCGGATCAGTGGGTACTGGACCCGTATGCGCAAGCCGTCGTTGGAGCGCCCAAATGGGGCGATACCTTCAACTTGCCCCCGGGCGTCTTCCCCAAGAATGGCGCGAAATTCCCCAAAGGCATGATTGTTGATGACACGTTCGACTGGGAAGACGACGCCCCGCCCCGCGTGCCCTTGGCCGATTCCGTTATCTACGAGGTACATCTGCGGGGATTTACCGCCCAATCCAGTTCAGGCGTGCGACATCCGGGAACCTATCGGGGCTTCATGGAGAAGATCCCCTACCTCAAGTCACTGGGGATCACCGCCGTCGAACTCATGCCCATACAAGAATTTGACGAGATGGAGTACTACTACGCCAACGACGTTCGCCAGCATTTGCGCAACTACTGGGGTTACAGCACCGCCAACTTCTTCTCGCCCAATGCCCGCTACGCCACCGAAAGCCTGCACGGCCAACAAGTGCAGGAATTCAAGGAGCTGGTCAAGGCGCTGCACGAGGCGGGCATCGAGGTCATCCTCGACGTCGTCTATAACCATACCGCCGAGGGCGGGCATGGCGGGCCGATTTACTCTTTCCGCGGGATCGACCCGTCCATCTACTACATGCTCGAAGACGACGGAAAGCATTACCGCAACTACACCGGCTGCGGGAACACCGTAAACTGTAATCATCCGATTGTGCGGGAGTTCATCATCGACAGCCTGCGCCATTGGGTGACGCACTATCATGTCGACGGCTTCCGCTTCGACCTCGCCTCGATCTTCGCGCGTGGTCCGAACGGCGAAGTCTTGGACAATCCACCGATCATCGAGGCGATCGCTGAAGACCCGGTGCTGCAACATACCAAGCTGATCGCCGAGGCGTGGGACGCAGCGGGACTCTACCAAGTCGGCTCCTTTCCGCACCCGCGCTGGTCGGAATGGAACGGCCGCTACCGTGACGATGTCCGCAACTTCTGGCGCGGCGGCGTGGGCACCTTGAGTGGCTTCGCCACGCGGTTGGCGGGCAGCGGCGATCTCTATGATCACAGCGGCCAAACCCCGATGAAATCCATCAACTTCATCACCTCGCACGACGGCTTCACCATGGCCGACCTGGTCAGCTACAATGAAAAACATAACGAGGCGAACGGCGAAGAAAACCGGGACGGCGACAACCATAATCACAGCTATAATTACGGGGTCGAAGGGCCGACAGATGACCCCAAAATCCGGGCCATTCGCAAACGGCAGGTAAAGAACATGATCGCGACCTTGTTCCTGTCGCAGGGCGTACCGATGCTGCTCGCGGGTGACGAATTCTTCCGCACCCAAAAGGGTAGCAACAACGCGTACTGCCAGGACAACGAAATCTCATGGATCGATTGGCGTCTTGCCAAACAGCATCGCGACTTGATCGAGTTCACGCAGAAGGCCATCGCTTTCCGTAAAGAACACCCCTCCCTGCGGCGGCGCGCCTTTCTACAGGGTTCTCAGCCTGAACATGATGGCGCGGACATCACCTGGCTGTGCCCCAACGGCGGCGAGCCCAATTGGGACAATGATCAAGCCTTCGGCTGCCTGCTGAGCGGCAGCAAACAGTACACCGGCGCCGATGATGACAAAGATCACCTGCTCTTGCTGTTCAATGCGCTCGACCACGGCATTCACTTCCAAATTCCACAGCCGCCCGGCGGCCCCTGGTACGTAGCGTTGACCACCGAGGATCATGGCCCGCGCTGGCCCGGTAAAGGCGGCAAGCTGGATATGGACGCCCGATCGGTTACTGTATTGGGCAGTCCGCACTGATCGGGTGGAAATGGCGGAAGGGGGCCTTGCAGGCTTGCATAATGAAGCAGGCTGCAAGCATGCGAGCACTGGCCCCCGACCTGCCTTCCGCGCCGCCACTCTCTTCGTAGCCGCCGCCGTGAGGCGGTGGATGACGTGGCCAAGCCGCCCCAGCCGAGACTTGCCACGTTCTAATGAACGCGGCTACGCTTCCTCACCGCACTCCTCGTAGCCGCCGCCGTTAGGCGGTGGATGACGTGGCCAAGCCGCCCCGTTCCGGACCTGCCACGTTCTAACGAACGCAGCTACAAGTTCCCTGCCCCCGTAGCCGCCGCCGTTAGGCGGTGGATGACATTTCGAACTTGCCGGTTCCCTTCCCTTGATCTACACCCAGAGCATGACCCTGCATAAACATTTACCGCGCCTGGCCCCCGAGTTTTACCGTGGCTTGGCGATGGTGCACTGGACGTTGACCACCGAAAAGCGCGCTTCCGGCTGGCTCGATCCACTCTTCCATGCCCGGTTCCGAGAGGTGTTACTGCACACCGCAGTCCGCTACGGCATTAGCTGTCCGGTATACTGCCTGATGCCCGATCACATCCATCAGATTTGGCTAGGGGAACGACGCGAAACGGATCAACTCCTTGCCATGCGCTTCTTCCGTCAACAGCTACAACATTACTTGCAGCCAGTCGCCCTCCAGAAGCAGGCTTACGACAACGTCCTTCGCAAGGAAGATCGCGAGCGCGAAGCTTTTCGCACCACGCAGTTCTACATCTTAGATAACCCGGTTCGAGCGAAATTGGTCGAGTCCGCAGCGGAATGGGAATTTGCAGGATGCATCGTGCCCGGCTTCCCGGATCTGCACCCGTTGGATGAGCGTTTCGAAAAGGTCTTTTGGAAACGGTACGCAGAGGTGGCAAGAAAGGCGATGGTGCAGAACGATGATGAAGGTGCCACGTTCTAACGAACGCGGCTACAAGTTCCCGGCCCCCGTAGCCGCCGCCGTTCGGCGGTGGATGACGTGGCCAAGCCGCCCGTTCCGGACCTGCCACGTTCTAACGAACGCGGCTACGAGCGACGGTCACGGAGGCTGGACATGGGCGCGCGATCGGTTACATTCTTCCTCTGTTCACATTGATCGACCGGAAATGAACGATTTTCCTCGTCGATGTGTCGTAGGACACGATGAAATGAGGAGTGTTATCCCATGATTTTAGACCCTTTATATATAATGTTGGCGGTGCCCGGCTTGCTGCTGGGGTTGTACGCCTCCTGGAAAACCAAGAGTACGTTCCGTCGGTACGCGCAATATGCCGCGTCCTCGCGCATGACCGGTGCCCAGGCAGCCCGTCGCCTACTGGATCGCGAGGGGTTGCACGATGTCGGGATTGAGGCGGTACAGGGGTTCCTGAGCGATCACTATGATCCCCGCTCGCGCACCTTGCGGCTCTCGCCTGACGTGTTCAACTCCCCTTCCCTGTCCGCCATCGGGGTGGCCTGCCATGAAGCGGGCCATGCGATTCAGCATGCCACCCACTATGCGCCACTCAAGTTCCGGTCCGCCATGGTGCCGATCA
>SLAD01000421.1 GCA_007126995.1 Kiritimatiellia bacterium
AAATGTGTATCCATACGTATTCATGCGCTGTGCTCCTTCCCGTATCCCGGGTCCGGCCTGCGCCGGGCTTGCACGATAAAATAGTGCCGAGCCGGGCGCTGCCGCAACCGGGGATGAAATAAAACCGTTAAGGCGTCAAATGGATGTGCGCAGGGTTTGGCCATCGTTCCAACTCGAAGGGATCAGTATCTCCAAGGGCTTCGATGCCGGGCCGTGTTCGTGATTCCGTATAAGCTGGTCGAGCAGCAGAACGCTTTGCCGGGCGATCTCGTCGGTGTTTTGTATCAAGCCGGAAATGTCCGCGTGCTCTTCCGCCCCTTGCAGTAGTGCGAATCCAACATCGCCGGGGATGTCCACGCCTTCTTCCTTTAAGGCGATATAGTGAAGTATATTGAAACCCAATACGACATCCGGGCGCTGCGTATGGAACCATTTCAAAAAAGCGGCGCGATCATCGAAATCCCCTTGATACACCGATAGTCGATGTTTTCGGGGCAGATACGCCATTTCGAGGGAAAGCGCGGCGCCTAACCGATCCTCATCGTCTTCGAGCAATACTTTGTGCCGTCCAGGCGCGCACCCGATCCGTTGATAGCCGCGTTCACGCACTTGGGTAAAGGCCAGCTTGATCGATTGGAAGATATTGGGGCGCACACGATGAAAGGGATTCTCGTTCAGGTAGCGCGCACATTGGACCACGGCAAACGCGCGCCAATCGAAGTCCGCGCCAAACGCCGCCATGTCCATGTTGCCGACGATGATGACGCCCTGGGTAGAGCGCGCAAAGAGCTGGCGAAAAAGTCCCTTGGTCGATCGGACTTCATCCATGGACACGGATGTAGGGGCATAGCCGAGCCGCTTGGATTCCTCCGTGAGGGTGTGCTTGTAGAGGCTTTGCGCGGTATTCGGGAAACCCGGCACAGGCGGGAACTCCAGCACGGCGATGGGCGTATCTTGATGCGATTGAGCGTTCGTGAACCGCTTTGCGGCCAACGATGCCAGCATCGGGTTCGGGCGGTACCCCATGCGTTCGGCCAAAGCACGGATTTCCCGCACCCGCTTCTTGGATAATTCCCCGCGACCGCGCAAGGCCAGCGATACGGTGGCGACGGAAACGTCCGCCGCCTTCGCAATATCGTTGAGGGTCACCCGTTTCATGTCTTCACCGTAACAGGTTCTAATGAAAGCGAACTTCCTCCTCGGTGTAGGACAAGTGGTCGATCCCGGAATAGATGGACTGCCAGTTTCCGGGCCCGCCTTGCCAACCGGACAAGCCGCACAACTTGAAACAGACATCGTCGACGTGATTGGTCAACGCCCAACCGATGCCGCCTACGGAGGCACCATGCCCAACCCATAACGTGCGTGTCCAATCCTCCCTTAAAAGGGCATCGACGGTCCGCTTACAACGGGCCCCGACATCACCCGCCGCTTCGTCTTCCGGATAGACCGGGTGCACGCGCGAGGTGTAATCAAGATCAATGGTCGGGAAACGTTCGGCGAGTTGTTCTGCCGACAGATAGTTCGGCACGACTTCGAACCATTCCGCCTTCAACGCCTCGCACAGGCCGTTCTCGATCCGGATCGGCACATTCAGGATTTCCGCCACTCCGCCCGCCGTCTCCACCGCGCGGAGGAATGGAGAGGTATAGATGACGTCCACGCCACCGCGCTCGCGAAGGAAGAGGCCGGTTTCGCGGGCCTGTTCGTGTCCTTCTTCAGAGAGGGGCGTATCGTCGGGACGTTCCGCCGTCTCGCGCCATTCCGGTCGCATGAAATCCTCGCGCATGCCGTGGCGCGCCAGCCAAATGGTCCTCATTATAGCGTCATTAGGGCATATTGATTTCGGGTTGCCTTAGCCATCCTGCTATTTCATCCGACGGCGCAGGGCCGCAAGCCCCAGTGCGCCCATCGCCAGCAAACCAAGCGTAGCAGGCTCGGGAATGACCTCGAATTCTCGAATGCCGACCCGGTCCTGACCGCCCCGTTCTGCAGTAAAGTAGAAGCCGATGGCTTGCACGTCCGTCAGATCGCCCGCTTCCGTATCAAACGTTGCCGGCACGGCGGGAATTGCGCCGGAGGTCGGATCCCAAGCAGCCCAATTCACCGTATTCAAGGGTTGGGTGAATTCCCCGACCGTCGTCCCCGTTTCGTATTGCGAAATATACCAAGACGAGCCGTCGAGCAGGGCTAAGCGAAAGGTGCCATCCGTCGGCGTATTCTCCTCCAGCAGAAGACGCACATCGAGATCGGACGCGGAGATATTGCCGGAACCGCCGGATAGAAAGTCGCTCTTTTTGAAAAAGATGAGCCCCTGCATAGATGCCCCGCCCGCCGTCAGTCGGATAAAATCGCCTGCGGCCGAGTCCCCAATGTTGGCTGCTATAAGATCTATCGGGCTATCCGTTCCCACGGTCTGTAAGGCGCCGTAAAAGATCTCAGACCGCCCGGCGGGTGCTTCATAGCCAGTGGAGGGCGACAGGGAAACGGTATCGCTATAGTGCCAGGTGCGCGTGTTGCCGTCATCCGTGCTCGCCGGTAGATTCAGATTAACTGTTCCCCCCACATAATCTCCGCCCCAGAAAACAATGGGATCGGCGGAAACGGCTGTGACGAGACCGACGGTGGCTAGTGCGAGCATGATTTTCTTCATGGGTTGCTCCTTGTTTCTTTGTTGCGGTTGCATTCCTTGATTATTCCTGGACTCGCTCAACGGCATAGAAAATCGAGGGTACATCGATGTGCGGCAAGCCGGTCAGGGTGTTCTCATCCCATGGCAGATTCTCCGCGTCCGGAACTGGAGTCCATTCGGCCTCGCCAGCCAGGTCCAGCGTGAACAGAACGGTGTAAAGGTAGCCCTCTTCCGTGCTCCACACGATCTCGGCCTTGCTCGATCCCGTTCCGAGCGCAGGAGCGTCCGGCACACCGGGTTCCCCGGATTCGGTAAGACCGTAGAGGATCAGATCGTCTTCCCCGTCATGCACGTCGTAACCGATTCCGGTTGGACTCCATTGATCCGGCGCGTTCCAAGCGATCAGTCGGAACTCGACAGCATCGTCGAAGTCCTGAAATGCGCTCCATGCCGTAAGATCGATCGTGTGACTGCCTCGTTCATCGATTTGCCACTCGTCCAACGCGTCCGCCGCCTCCCATCCGGTCAGGCTGGAATACAGGGCGACTTCCCGCGGAGGATTGACGCCCGAAGAGTTTTGGGCGCTGACGCGAATGAATAGACTCGTCAAGGTCAGCGTGTGCTCATTCACTGGGCGCAGTGTCCAACTGATGTAGACGCCCGAATCGATGGCATCGGCGAGACTGGTCTGCTGGTTGTCACGCATCATGAACGTATTGGCCAGCCCGCTGGCGCCAATGGATGATGTGCGGGTCAGGGCCGGATCGCAGAAATCGGGTTCAGGCAGGGGATCCCCTTCATCCTGGACCAAGCCCGATACGATTAACGAAGGGCCGATGGGCTCGCTCTCGAATGCGCGACCGATACCGGTATTCTGAAACTCATCGCCCGCAGCCCACGCGACGATGCGGAATTCAACGGGTTCCGCCAGGCCTTTCAGGGCTTGGACACCCACCAGGTCCACGGTGTGCGAGATATTGACTCCCGGGACAGACCATGTGCTTAGGGCGTCGCCCGCCTCAAAACCCGTGGCACTGGAAAAGAGCGCGATCTGGCGCGGTTCATTGGGGGGACCGGCATTGACGGCGCTGATGCGGATGAACAACTGGTCGATGGAGACCTGCTTGCCGGCCTCCGGTTCAATCACCCATGAGATATAGTTGGTGGCGCTGATGGCGTCGGTGAGATTCGCCTGCTGATTGTTGCGCATGCTGAACGTGTCGAGGTACCCTTCCGAGCCGTTCCACTCGATGGTGCGGGTGATCTCGGGCAGAACCAGTCCCGGATCATTTATATCCGCCGTGACCACCAACTGTGTCGTCACGCCATTGAAATCCCAACTTGCCAGAACATCCGGTTCGGCACCGCAGAGGGCCCCGACGACATCGGAGACGAATGCATTGGCGACCGATGTGGCTTGGTTCCCCGGTTCCCCTTCCAGCATCCAGCGCGCGATCACTTCCGCCTGAACGGCACCCGCCAAAATCAGAAACGACACGAATAATCCAAGCTTCTTCATGGTCCGGTCTCCTGTGTGTTGAAAAGGGGTTGCCACCCCATTACCTGCCCAAGGATCATCAGGTTAAATTAAACCATTCAATATACTCCGTCAAGAGATTTATTTAAGAAATGGATTGTCAATCAGGCTGAAACTCTCTTCGGCCTGCGGAAATAG
>SLAD01000053.1 GCA_007126995.1 Kiritimatiellia bacterium
CCGGTGAATGATCACGCCTGTATGCTGACAAAGTAGCGCAGGAGAGGCAATCAGGGAGCTGCCACTTGGGCTATCGGGGATTCCCTTGTGAAGAGGCTGCGCCGTCGAAGGCCACACGCGCCCTAACTCATGGACTGCTGCTCGACCCATTGCACGGCCTGACGAACCAATTCGGTGGCATTCTCCAGGCCGAGCTTCTCTTTTATGTGGGCGCGATAGGTTTCAATCGTTTTGACGCTGAGGTGCAGTTGTTCTGCGATCTGCCGTGTGCCGCGTCCTTCGCCGATCAGACGGAACACTTCCAGTTCCCGATCGCTGAGACGCTCAATGGATGAGGTGGCGGGGTTGCCGCGTTGACCGGCGACGCCGCGCAAAATTTTCTGACGCATGCGGTCGCTGATGTAGATGTCCCCCTTCAAGACCTTACGGACAGCTTGTACGACATTGAGAGAAACTTCCTCTTTCATGATGTAGCCATTGGCGCCGGCGCGCAGGACGCGTTCGGCGTATAGCGCCTCGTCGTGCATGGATACAATTAGAATGGGGAGATCCGGCTCCAAGGATCGCACGGACTTCGTCAGTTCCAGTCCGTCCGGGCCTTTGAGGGAAATATCAACCAGCAACAGGTCGGGATTGAGAGCGCCCAGCGTTTTGAGCGCTTCGCCGGCACTACCGGCCTCCCCGCAGACGTGGAGATCGTCTTCTTGATCAATCAACGAGCGCAGCCCTTGCCGAACAATCGGATGATCGTCGACAATCATCACCTTGTAGGTTTTGGATAGTACCCCGGTAGATTCTTTATTCATCATCACCCCGAAAAGAACGATTCGTCCAATCTAATTCATCGTTACCACACACCGGACAACCGTGCCCCGCCCACGACGCGAGGAGATATCCAGTTCCGACCCGACCATACTGGCACGATAATTCATGATTGCCAAGCCTAAGCCTGCAGGGTTTTTGAGCCGCTTGGGCATGCCTTTCCCGTCATCGCGGATGGTTAAGACGAGGCCGGAGGGGCCGCGTTGCAGCGTCACCGAGATCTCGTTCGCCTCGGCATGCTTGATGGCGTTGGAGATGGCTTCCTGCGCGATGCGATACAGATGCACGGCGGTGGACCTCTCCATGCCGGTAAGATCACCTGCGGCGCATTCGTACACGCAGCGTACGCCAAACAGGGCGTCTTGTTGTGCCGTTAGTTGTTGCAAGGCGACGCCCAGTCCATTGCGCTCCAGCTCTACAGGATACAAGCCATGCGATATATCCTTCACCTGTCGCAGTGCGGTGGCGGCGAGTTCGGCGATGCGGTTGGCGTCCGGTGTCAGGCGCGACCGGGCGTCTTCGTCGGCCTGCTCAATTTTTTGCTGCAGGACGGTGGTCAGCATCGTCAAGCCCGCGAGGTGTTGGCTGACGGTGTCGTGCAGGTCCTGGCCAATCTGTTTGCGCTCCATCTCGCTGGCATCCACGATGGCGTGTTCGAGGCGTTTGCGCTCGGTGATATCATGAACCAGCCCGGTAAACGTCCTTTTCCCGTTCGAAAAGGTCTCGCTGACAGCCAACTCGATAGGAAAGACGCTGCCATCTTTGCGCTGGCCTTGGACCTCTCGACCGATCCCGATGATATTGGCCTCGCCCGTCTCCAGGTATCGCTCCACGTATGATTGATGGCGCGAAGCGATCGGTTCCGGTATCAGGATGGCAACGGGCTTGCCTAAGACTTCCGCGCGCGAGTAGCCGAAGAGCTTTTCGGCAGCCGGGTTGAACAACTCGATTAGGCCTCTTTCATTGATCACAATGATGCCGTCTACGACGGTGTCCAGAATCGTTTGCAAGCTGGTTTCGGCATCATGCGTCGATGCTTTGGTCTTCTTTTTGCGCGGTGCTGGCATGGTGTGTTAGAAGTCGAAATGGAGGCGCGCTTGCACGATGTCGGCGTCGCCGGAACCCTTCAGGTCCGCCCGAATATAGCTGCCCATTACTTTCATGTTCGGATTCAGGTACCAATTTACGCCCACGGTGGCATTGCGCAGGTGACCGCCTTCAACCGGACCATCATTCAGGTCCAATTCGGAATAGCGGGCGGCGAGCTCCCACGCACCCAAGCCGCGGCCCTCCGCGCCGACATTGGTGTTGGGGCGGACCCGGCCCAATACGCCGGTGGCGGGATTGTAGGGACGATGTTCGCCGGTGAGAAGGTAGCTGATGTACACGTAAAAACCGCGCAGGTAGGCGGAACCATCATGGGGAAAGTCCTCGTCCTCGCGCAAGCTGACGCGGGCTTGATGCCATTCCGCTTGCACGGAGAGCGGGCCATGCGCGGCGGCGAATTCGAGTCCGCCCAGGTTGACGCGGTCGGCAGGAATGCTGTCGGTGTCGCCCATGACGGGCGCGACGGAGGATTCGGGCCGCGAGGAGACGCGATATGCCCCGGCATCCGGCTGGCGCTGGATGGTGGCGGCGCCCAAATGCACCCAGCGACGGCCGCCTTCGGCATAAACGGGGGCCGCTGTTAGGCGGGCAGAAAGGTTTTCGCCGTTCTCGGCGCTTGAGGTGCCTTTCCCGTCGGTACGTTTGGCTGCACCGACCGCCCAACTGGCGCGTCCATCCATGAAACTATTGTGAATGCCGACGCCGTTGGCCCAAAAATTATTGAAGGCCGCCGGCAATCCGCGCTCGCTGAAGGTATGGAAGTTATTTCCAGACAGTTGCTCAAACGAATAAAATTCCAACAAGCGTCCAACGCGCACGGTTCCGAGGAAAGGAATATTCCGCAATCCGATGAAGGTGGTGCGCATGAGGCTTTCGCCCGAATTGAATTCGTACTCTAAATTAAAAATGGCGTGTTCATAAAGTGTGCCGCCGATGTAGAGGCGGGCGCGCCGAAAGGTGGTGCCGCTGCTGTAGCGCGTATCTTCGTTCTGCAGCGAGGACGAAGCGTCGATGCCGGCGAAATCCTGTTGCACGCGGCCGCCGAGACGCAGTTGGATGTTGCGGTCGGGGCTTTGCATGCGGATCCCATCCTGCCAGTAGACCTGCAGCGGGATACCGTCGCGGACAGGCGCCGCCTCCAGGCGATCAAGTCGGGCTTCCAACGCGGCAACGGCGTCCGTGTTGGCTTCGTCTGCCATTACCGATACGGCGGCGACGACGGAGAGGAGGGCGGCAATACATAGCGAATGTCTCAGATAGGTCATCGTGGGGTCCTTGTTTGGGTGGTGAATCAATTCCGTTCAGGTGTCCCGCCCGCGGCTCGCGATGGCTTCCAATAATCGGGCCCCGTCGAGCGTGGCGACGTAAGGTGTAAGATCGTCCTGCGTTTTCAGAACATATTCGGTGAGTTGGGTGCGCACAACATCCTGTAGCGTCTCGGCTTTCCAGGGTTTGGCAATATAGTGGTGCAAGCCGGCTTCATTCACTGCGCGGACGGTGTCCTCGAGGCCGGCTTGTCCGGTGATCAGCACTTTGCGGGTCGGTTTGTAATCGGGGTCGCTTTGAAGGTTGATGAGGAAGTCGACACCATGTGTGCCGGGCATGAGGTGGTCGCACAGAATCAGGGCGATTTTCTGATCGTCTGACTTGGCTTCCTCCAGCACCGCGTGGGCGTCGTCAACGCTTTCGGCGGCCTCGATCCGCGCCATTGGTTTGAACGGGGCTAGATCTCGGATTACCGCATCGCGGACCTCCGGTTCATCTTCGACACACAACACAACGAGTTTTTTCATACTGATGGACTCCTCTTTTCTCCCTGTACCTTATTTCGAGTTCGTAGCGGTAGACAAACACTAAACACGGTATGGCCCGGCTCGGACTCCACGGAAATGCTGCCGCCTTGTCGCGACACGATGCTCTGGGAGATGGACAAGCCGAGCCCAAGCCCGAATTCGACGCGTCCTTGCCGGGTGGTAAAACGCACATCAAAGATTTTCTTCAAATGCTCAGGTGCAATGCCGGGGCCGCTATCGATCACGTGGACGGTGACGTGGTCCTCGTCGGCTTCCGTGGCAATCGTGAGCGTGCCCTGATCCTGCATGGCGTCCAGCGCGTTGGCGATGAGATTGGTCCAGACCTGATTGAGGGGGCCGGGATTGGCCGGTACGACGGGTAGCTCCCCGTATTGTCGCTCGACAGTGACATTGCGGAGCCGATTGGAGAACAGCCGTAATGTATCTTCCAGCCCCTCATGAATGTCGGCACCCTGGTTCTCGCCGTCGTCGGTGCGCGCATAGGAGCGCAGGCTTTTTACCAAATCGGTGATGCGGTCCGAGCAACTGGCAATGTTGAGCAGGGCGCCGCC
>SLAD01000365.1 GCA_007126995.1 Kiritimatiellia bacterium
GACTAAGGTAAAAAGGTTTCCATGAACTCGGGCACCGCCGTATCCGCCAGGCGATCAAAGTCGAGACACAACGCCATGATCTCCTCCGTTTGCTGATCCGAAAAGCGGGTCAGCAGGTTGTCGCGGAACTTGTCGATCAACAGCGGGATCCCTTCCTCGCGGCGTCGGCGATGGCCGACTGGATACTCCACCTCCACCCAGCCGCTGGACGAGCCGTCGCTGAAGATCACCTCCACCGCGTTGGCAATGGAGCGCTTCTCAGGATCAAGATAATCGCGCGTGTAGGCGGGGTCCTCGGTGACCGTCATCTTCTCGCGCAATGCATCGATGCGGGGATCGGCGGCGACTTTATCCTCGTAGTGATCCGCGTTTAGCTCGCCGAAGATCAGCCCGATTGCGGTCATGTATTGCAAGCAATGATCGCGGTCCGCCGGATTATTCAGGGGTCCCTGTTTGTCGATAATGCGAATCGCGGACTCGTGCGTGGTCATTTTGACTTCGGTAATGTCGTCCAGCCGGTCCCGCACTTTCGGATGCAATTGGAATGCACATTCCACCGCTGTTTGCGCGTGAAATTCGGCCGGGAACGAAATCTTGAACAGCACATGCTCCATTACATAGGAGCCGAAGGGTTGATTGATCTTAAAAGGCTCACCACGCCGCACCACGTCATAGAATCCCCATTGCTTGGCCGAGAGCGCCGACGGATAGCCCATTTCGTTCTTGAGCGCGAATAGGGCATGGCGCACCGCGCGGTGCGTTGCGTCGCCCGCCGCCCAGGATTTGCGTGAACCGGTATTGGGCGCATGGCGGTAGGTGCGCAACGCGCCACCATCCAGCCATGCGTTGGATACGGCATTGATCACCTGCTCCCGTGTACCGCCCAGCAGCGCGGTGACGACGGCCGTGGAGGCGAGTCGTACGAGAATGACGTGATCAATGCCCAAGCGGTTGAAGCTGTTTTCCAGTGCGTAAACGCCTTGGATCTCGTGCGCCTTGATCATCGCCGTCAGGACATCGCGCATTAGCAGGGGCGGTTTGTTTTCCGCTTGGCGCTGTCGGCTGAGGTAATCGGCCGCGGCCAGAATGCCGCCCAAATTGTCCGACGGGTGACCCCACTCGGCGGCCAGCCAGGTATCATTGAAATCTAGCCAGCGAATCATGCAGCCAATGTTGAAGGCGGCCTGCACCGGATCCAATTCGTAGTTGGTGCCCGGCACTCGCGCGCCGCCGGCCATCGTTGCGCCCGGCACGATCGGACCGAGCAACTTCGTGCACTCGGGATAGCGGAGCGCGAGTAAGCCGCAGCCCAGCGTATCCATCAGGCAATAGCGCGCCGTGTCATATGCCTCGTCGCTAGAGACCACGTAGTCGAGCACGTAGTCTGCGATTTGGGTCAGCTCGGGATCGGGTGGGGGACGGACATTCGAGATGGGCGCGCTCATAGACTACCTCCTAAAACCTTAAACCGATAAACGCAGTTAATGCAGACACTTCGAAATCAACATCCTTATCAAACTTCTCGCGCAGGGCCAAGATTTCCTCTTCCGGTCGGTCTATCGCGCGCACCTCGGCTTCGCCCGTCATGAACGTGTACTCGGCACCGGCAATAAAGTTCACGCGCTCGTTAATCTCCCGCTCAAACAGGGCTCGCGCGCCGATCGAGTGGTAGCGCACATCCAAGTCCTTCTCATTGCGGGAACGAACGCCCAAGTTTCTGTTGCTGCCTTTGAAGCGGAGAAATGCCGTATGGGCCGACAAATACAAATGCGAGCGGTTGCCGAGCGGAATGCCCAGCTCGGCCCCGAGGCCCAGTTCCGGCACCAGCAAGCCCGTCGTGCCCGTGCCGCGCCCGCCTACTACATAATCGCGGGGCGGATTCTCATACTGGGTAACCTCTTGGGGAGCGCCCGCGCGAACTTCATAATCGGCCAAGAACGTGTAAAGGCCCAAATGAATCCAAGGCGTAAACGTGAGCGAGTCGGCTGAACCCAAAGAGACCGGCGTGATCGCGAATTGAAGATCGAACGAATACAAATCGATATCGCCCGAAAATTGGGACCCTTCTGGAAGTACCATATACTCGTAGTTTCTACCCTCGAAGCGAACCCGGTCCACGCCAATGTAATAATCGCGATCCGCCACAGAGGAAACGCTCGGCGAGCCGGTCAGGAACTGTCCTCGCACGGACACATAACGCCATAATTTTTCCATGCCGAAGCCGTAGGCCGGGAAGCGATCATCAAAGCCCAGCTCGCTCCAGCTATAGTTTTCTGGCGGCGAGCCTGAGGTCGGTCCACCAATCACCTCGATCGGACGCTCCGTCTCCTGCACCTCGCCATCCAAATTAAACATCATGCCGCCCGACAGCGTGACCGAGAAGGTGCGCCGATCTTCCAGGCCGCGGCCCCACTGAACCTGCGCGTGAGACAGGCCCGCGCCCAGCCAGCAGGCCGTCATCAACCAATAAACTGCATGCTTCTTCAATAGTATCTCCTTTGCTGCAAAGCAGGGACTTTACCTGATCCGCCGATCGGGTAAGAGAAAAAAACGCCACCAGCGCAGGACGCAGTGACCGCAGGTGAGGCATCTGGCCGGGTCGCTACTTACCAGCTTGTGATTGGGTCGCGGTCCTCCGGACCCTGTGACCAGACGGCCACGCGTTGATGTAGCGTGAACGTGCCTTCAATATCTACCGTGACGGTATTGTCATAGTTCTCATCGACCTGAAAGCGGTACGTTTGACCCCAGGGATCGTTGAAGCGGTTGCCCGCCAAGGCGGCTTCTGGAAACGCCATGAACGTGATGCGGCGGCGATTCTGATCATTGACGTCTTCCCCGGCCAAAATGCGGAAGACATTGCCCGCCACCTGTACTCCGCTGCCGCCTCCGCCAGTGAAGGCGCTGGGCCACACGCTGTAAGTGTTGTAGTAGGCGCGCAAAGCGGAGGCCAGTGCGGTTACCTCGCTGGCGGCCTGCGCTTCGCGGCCGCTTTCAACCGCGCGATTAATGACAGGCATGGAGAGTGCGGCAAGTGCCGCGATAATCGCGATCACAATCATCAGTTCGATAAGCGTAAAGCCGGGGCTGCGTTTCTTCATAGGGTCCCTGAGTTGCTGGATTTTGGTTTGGTTCACACCCCCGAATATACACGCCAGTGGCGAGGATTGTCGAGAAGCCCCGTGCAGGAACAACAAGGTCCGAGTCATCATCGACGAATAACGGAATGCGAAGGTGGAAATGAGGTGGTGCCTTCGCCCCCCCTGCGCTTACGTGACCCAAATATCGATTAGACGGGTATTGACCATCAGCCTGCCACTGTGGCACGCTTTGACCGGACGCTTAGCTCAGCTGGCAGAGCAGCTGACTCTTAATCAGCGGGTCGTGGGTTCGATCCCCACAGCGTCCACCATTTAAGTCTGCTACATGATGGTGACGGATGGCGCTTGGAGGAGAGGTTGCCACTGTGCATTCCGCGCATTGGATGGGTTGCGATAAGGCTGCCCAGAGGATAACGTTGAGCGAGGTGATTTATGGCTGAAGACGTAGCACAAGAGGTGATCGAGTTGGAGGAAATGTCCGGTGCACGTCCGAGTACCGACGCGAGTATCGTCATCCAGCTCCTAGCCGGTCTCTTCGGAACGATTGCCATGGCGGTTGCTGTTATTCCCTTACGCACCATGCAGCCAACGGTCGCGTATGTGTACCAAATTATCAACGAGCGTGGCCCGGTTCAATATTTCGAGCTGTTCATGGCCTTCATGGTATTGGCGCTGGTGATTCTGAAGTCTCGCATCGTCAAGGGTCAGTTGACCTTGGTGGCCGAGGCACCCGTTGATTTGGATGTGGATTTGTCCGATGACGATGCGATTGCCGAAATTCGCCGGGAAGTGCGTTCGCATGATGCCTACACGTGGAGCATTCTGCTCAATCGTATCGACCGCATGCTGGCGCTGTGGTTGGGCACGAAGGACGTCGGTCGTGTCGCCCGCTGGGCGGGCTCGGAATCCGAGCGTGACGCCAGTTCGTCTGATTCCTCCTACGCGATCGCGCGCGTATTGATTTGGGCCATTCCGATTCTCGGCTTCATCGGCACCGTGGTGGGCTTGGGTGGCGCGGTATCCGGTTTCTCGGATTTCTTGGCGGGCGGTGCCGGCCTGGCTGAAATTCAAGAGGCCATCGGTGACGTGACACAGGGGTTGGGTATGGCCTTTGACACCACCCTGCTGGCGTTGATCTTGTCCGTGATCCTGATGTTCCCCCTCTCTGTGATTCAACGTCGCGAAGAAAAC
>SLAD01000022.1 GCA_007126995.1 Kiritimatiellia bacterium
AATGCAACGACGGGGGATCTTGCGGTGAACCTCTATAGTCGAGGCGCAGACGGCACGGCCGCCCGCACCCTCGTGGAGTCGATCAGCGCTGAAAGCGTTACCATCGGCAACAATGGGTTCAGTGACCCAGCGTTCTATACGGGTTTCGGTGGCGGCAACAACTCGGGCAACAACATCGCCGCCTTCGACAACTTCATCGTCATCCCCGAACCGAGCGCGGCAGCGCTGATGGCTTTTGCCTTGGGCGCGCTGGCGCTTTTCCGTCACCCTCGGCGACTATTCCACAGCCCGTGACGGGAAGCGATTGCCCGCATACAAACCGCCGCCAGGGACGGAGCCCCGGCCCACAAAGACAGCCCGCTGTAGGCTGTACCTCCATGTGCCGCCGTCGCTTCATCGGGGACACCAATGGAACCTTTTTCCCGAGCTCGCAAATGATTCGGGTTCACTTTTTGTAACGGCGAAAGCCGGCCGAGCACAGGATTGCGGGATTGCATGACTGAGGACAAAGCGTAAGAGTACAGGGATCGGAATGAAATCGGTTTCTGCCATGGCTACCTCACGAAAAATCCTGCACCTTATCTCCCAGGCTCACCTCGATCCCGTTTGGCTCTGGCCGTTGCGAGACGGCATTGCCGAGGTCCTGACGACGCTGCAGAGCGCGGTGGATCGCTGCGCCGAATTCCCGTCATTCAAATTTACCCGCTCCTCGTCGATCACCTATGCATGGGCGCGCCAGTACGATCCCCGCCTCTTTGACCGCATGGCTGCGCTGGTCGCGGAAGGCCGCTGGGAGATAGTTGGCGGCTGGGTGGAACAGCCGGACTGTAATCTACCCTCCGCCGAAAGTTTTCTGCGGCAAGCGCACTACGGCAAAAAGCATTTTCGCGAATGGTTCGGTGCGGCCGGGGACACAGACATCGGCTACAATGTCGACTCATTCGGCCACGCCGCCGGGCTGCCCCAACTGCTCCGCCTTTCCGGCTTTCGCCGCTACGCCTTTATGCGCCCGCAGCCGCAAGATGATCCGGACGTGCCGCTGCTTTTCCAATGGGAAAGTCCCGACGGTTCCCGTGTGCTCGCCCAGCGCATTCCGGGTTGCTATTCGCAATCCTACGCCGCCACGTGCGACGAAGTGGAGGCCGTGATCCGTCGCGCCGCGATGGAATTCTTCGCGCCCGGTTTTAACAACGGGGTGATGTGGTTCGGGATCGGCAACCACGGCGGCGGCCCCACCCGCGCCCACATCGAACGGGTACTGAAACTTCAATCCGACGACAGCCTGCCCGAACTCCGCTTCAGCACCCTGCGCGAGTATTTCGCCGCCGTGGAGGCGGAGGCGGCCTATGCCGACCTGCCGGTGATCCGCCGCGAGCTCAACAGCGTCTTCCGCGGTTGCTACAGTTCCCACGGGGAAACCAAGGCCCATAACCGGCGCGGCGAAAACCTCCTGTTCCGCGCCGAAGCATGTCAGTCGCTCGCCGGACGCCCTGCACCGCAAGAGCTGGACGACGCTTGGGAAGGCCTGTTGTTCAATCAGTTTCACGACATCCTTGCCGGCACTTGCACGGCGCCCAACGACGACGAAACGCGCGAGCGTTATGGCCATAGTCACACGCTGGCCCGCCGGAGCATTCAGCAGTCTATCTTCTCCCTGGCCCGTCGGGTGGACACCTCCGGTGAAACCGGATCCGTGCTGTTCGTCGCCAACCCGCTTCCATGGGCGCGCACCTCCGTGGTGCATTTCGACACCTTCAAGATTCCGCACGGCATCTTCGAAATCACCCATCTCGAAGGGCCGGACGGCACCCGCGTGCCCATCCAGTGGCAGCACGCCGACGCCAACCTGGGTCCGTGGGGGCTGCCTTGGGGCAAGCTGACCGCCTCGGTCGAACTGCCGCCCTGCGGCTATCGCGTCTTCCGACTTGCCGGTCACGCAGTGGAACCGCAGGCCGATAACTCGTTTGAAGCCCAGCAGGCCAGCGATCAGCAATTTGTCCGTAGCGAGGAAGCGGCAGACACGCTGATTCCGGCAGCCCAGGAAACGCCGGAAGTGGCCGTGCCCTACCACTTACGCGTGATCAAGGATCTGAGCGGCGCTTGGGGACACGACGTGCAGCGTTATCAGGAGGAGCTGGGCACACCGGACTGTTTCGACACCCGAGTGATAGAGGATGGCGAGGTGCTCAGTATCGTGCGACGCGGATTCCGGTGGGACCGCTCTGACATTCGGATAGACACGGTCACCTACGCCCACACCCGCGATGTGGAATTGCGTGTGCGGGTCAATTGGCAGCAGCAACGTCAGATGCTGAAGATCAGCTTCGACACCGGGATCGCGGAAGGCAAGGTCTGCACCCGCGGCGCCGGCGCTTGGGTGGAGCGGGCGGCCGACGGCAAGGAAGAACCTTGCGGCGAATGGGTGGCGCTGGATGACGGGAACGAAACCTTTGTCGTGGCCAGCGATGCCCTGTACTCCTGCTCGGCGGAAAGAGGTCGGCTTGATCTCGTCCTGGCCCGCGCCGCGCCCCACGCCGAACATCCGCCCTTCAACTACACCGACGATACCTATGTGGATTTTCTCGATCAGGGCTGGCGCGAAATCAAGATTTGGGTGCGACGCGCCCCCGGCGGCGTGCGCGATCTCTATCCTGACCGTTTTGCCCGGGAGTGTCTCGTGCCTGCGGAGATCGTGCCCGACTCCGCCCACGACGGCGATTACCATTGGGAGCGGTCCGGTTTGGAGATACAACCCGAAAGCGTTCATGTCCTCGCCGTGAAAGCAACGGAAGACGGTCACGCGTGGGAAGTCCGGCTACAGGAAACCGCTGGCCGCGCCACCACTGCCCGCGTCAACGGGAGCCCCGTCGAGCTGGCACCGCACCAAATTGCTGTCGCGCAGTGCAGCAAAAGCACCCCTTGAAATCCCGCCGAACCTGGCCAGCACCAGGAAGAGACCGCCGTTCACCCTAGATGGAGCAGTTCAACTGCTCGGCAGTTACGATCAGCATATGTAGATTGTTGTATATCAGCAGGTTGTCTCAACTTAGGTCCTTTGTGTTAAAGACACCCTATGGGTGCAGATTAGGGCGAAGGATTAAGGCGAAAGACAAGGAGGGGAAAGACGCTATTCCTTTATCTTTCGCCTTAATCTTTTGCCCTAATCTTTTTTCTGAACTCGCCGAACTGCCGTTTCTAGGTTCACTTTTCGCAACTGCGAAAAGAAATGTCAGGCACCTCCGAACATCTATTGCGGAAGAAAGCGGCCAAGGACTAGCATCTGAAAGTGCTCAAAAAACCCCTAAAACGGAGTCCGACCATGCGAACAAAATTGATCCTCACCGCCTTTCTTCTCGGAATCACGCCAGCCGCCTTTGCGGCTGTCCTGATTTCGGATCCCTTCACTACGGACTTTAATAATTTTACTACACAAACGGCTGGCAGCGGGACTGACGGTATGACTTGGAGCGCTGATCCTGGCGTGGGTGGCGTTTCCGGTCGGATCAATGCCGGATCCGCATCCCAGTATCATATGAATCTCGTCTACTACAGCGGCCCCGGCGCAGCGATTACGTGGGAGGAGAATCAACCCTACGCCGTAAGCATCTTCTTCCTTCCTGGCACACCTTCCAGTGACATCTCGCATGTCTTCACGGGATTTATCAGAAATGAATTTTCGAATTTCGAAACAGGCGGATCGAGCGTTGCTGGGCGGATGCGCAACGATGGGAATGGCACCTATCTGACTCTTTATCAACAGGGCACACAGGTTGGCGGCAACTCGGATACTTTCACGCTATCCAACACTCTTTGGTACGAACTGGAAACCACGATGCGACTCGCCAACGCCACTACGGGCAACATTAGCGTAAACCTCTACAGTCGCGGCGCGGACGGGACAGATGAGCGCACCCTCGTGGAGTCTATCAGTGCCAACAATGTTACCATTGGCAACAACGGATTCAGTGCGTCCACCTTCTTTGCCGGCTTTGGTGGCGGCAACAACTCCGGCAATAACATCGCCGCCTTCGATAACTTTAACGTCACCGCGATCGCCATCCCCGAACCGGGCACGCTGACGCTGCTCGGCATGGCCTTGGGCATGCTGGCGTTATTCCGACGCGCCGGGAAACCGACCAGCAGCCGTTGAAAGCAAGCCCGAACAAAACCGGCCACCGCCTAACGGATGTGTTGATTTATCCCGGGATCGGGGGTGGCAATCGGCGATCCGCAAGCGGACGCCCTACAAATGCTCTGATATTCGCGCTGTAGGGCCATCGCTTGCGACG
>SLAD01000225.1 GCA_007126995.1 Kiritimatiellia bacterium
ACCATGGTGCGGGAGGCCTTGGCTTCCAATCCCCAGTGGCAGGTGGGCGAAATCAATTTAGCGCCGTCCCAAGCATCCTTGTCTAGATGGCCAACTATACTCCAAACGCCGGTTCGCTATGCCTGCATTGCGTGGAACGCCCGCAAGCTGCGCCGCGAGCGATCGACTATATTGCACCTGTTGGACGGCAGCCACGCCTATTTGCTGAGCGCTTGTCGCCGTCTGCGGGTTCCGCTCGTGATCACGGTGCATGATTTGATTCCGCTCTTAACCGTGCGCGGTGAGCTGGGGGGGAAACGGCCCGGCCGTCTGGGGACTCTGTTGATTCGATGGGCGGCCCGTAATCTGTGCCGTGCCGATCAGCTACTGACGGTCAGTGAAAATACGGCCAAGGATGTGGTGCGCCTGACCGGTTATCCGCAAGATGACGTGCAACCGGTGCATTCGCCAGTGCCCGCGAGGGTCGAAGTGCCCGCTGAGCAATCGGATCAGCCATCGCAGCCCTATCTGCTGCACGTGGCGGGGAATAACACCTTCTACAAAAATCGAGCCGGCGTGTTGGCGGTGTTCGATCGCGTCCGCAAGGAGGAAAGTGTCCTGTTAAAGATGGTAGGCGCGCCACCCGATGTTGCTTTGCGGGCGCAGGTACAAGCCATGGGGCTGACCGATCAGGTAGATTTCGTTTCGGATGTCGACGACATTGAGTTGGCGCGACTTTATCAGTCGGCGGCGGCTTTTCTTTTCCCCAGCCTGTATGAAGGGTTCGGGTGGCCGCCGCTAGAGGCGATGCAATACGGTTGCCCCGTGGTGGCGTCGAATGCGGGATCACTCGCAGAGATTGTTGGGGATGCCGCTCTGGTCGCGTCACCGGATGAAATTGATGCGCTGGCGGAGCATGTGGTGCGGATTTTGCGTGATGTGGGTATGCGGGAGGCGCTGATCCAGAAGGGATTCGAGCGGGTAGGGGAATACACGTTGGCCGGATTTGAGGCCGGATTACGGCGCGTGTATCAGGCCGCAGTGAGGCCGGAAGATTAAGGTCAAAGATTAGGTAGATCGATTAGGGTGGACGCCTGCCCTTAATCGTGCCTCCGAATCTTTTGCCCTAATCTATGGTCGAAAGAGTAATTTTAGATGAGACTGATTAATTGAAAGCAGAGCAATGGCGCTCTTGAATACAATCAGATTTATTACGGAGCATCCTCTCAATCGTGGCAAGCGGCTCAGCGCGATTGTCCGCTATTTAAGATGGCAGGTGGGTAGTCGGCTGGCCCGCGGTGATGTGGTGTACGATTGGGTCAGCGGTGCGAAGTTTTTGGTCCGGACCGGAGAAACTGGATTAACGGGAAATATCTACACCGGGCTGCATGAGTTTCCGGAAATGGCCTTCTTGCTTCATTATTTGCGCGCGGAGGATCTGTTTATCGATGTTGGTGCGAATGTGGGTTCCTATACCATTCTGGCCTGCTCGGCTGTTGGTGCGCGAGGCGTAGCATTTGAACCGGTTCCATCGGTTTATCAGAGGCTGGTTGAAAACATTCGCCTCAACGGTCTCGAAGAAAGCGTTCAATGTGTCAACAAGGGGGTGGGGCAACGGCAGGGGGAAATCGAGTTTACCGGTGATCGAGACACAATGAATCATGTTCTTGCATCTGGTGAGCCGTATGATCACAAAGTCACCGTTGATGTGGTGTCGCTTGACGCCGCTTTAGCTGGTGAGGTGCCATCTTTGATCAAGATTGATGTGGAAGGATACGAGACGCCGGTTTTGGAAGGCGCGCAACAGCTATTGGCTGCCGAGTCGTTGAATGCCGTCATTATGGAATTGAATGGAAGTGGGCGCCGCTACGGCTTTGATGAAGCCAGCATTCTTGACCTGATGGGTGAGTATGGCTTCGGCACGTATGCTTATGAGCCGTTTGCGCGGAAATTGATCAACCTTGAGGGGAAAAATGTGAACTCCGGAAACACATTATTTTTGCGTGATGAATCCTTTGTCAGAGATCGATTAGCGACGGCGCCCAAAGTATGCATTAATGGTCGGCAGTTCTGAGGTTGTGGATGAAGTGGCGTGAAATAGGTTTGCTACTACGTCCCACCATTGTGACTCGAGTTAAACGGTTCGGAATCGACAAGCAGAATACTTCATATGATGTTGTGAACAATCTCAGCATGCAACCAACCCTTCAACTAAAGCCCGGTTTGATCGCGATGCCGTCAGGCTGGGGGGAATACACACCGCATAAGCCCGCGCCGATTGGACCTTTTGTGCAGGGCTGGATGAACGCGTTGGACGAGGCCGATATCCCCTGGGCCATCTTGCGTGGCGCGGATGGGCTACCGTCATTCACGCGTTACGATATCGATCTATTGATTCACCCGCATAACAAGAGGCGGGTAATCGAGTTGATTTCGCAGGTCGGTGCGCAGGAAGGCTGGCATCTGCGCGGATCTATTCGAAAGGCGTATTACGCCTGCTTGATGTTCATGCGCACCAACGGTAGCGAGTCCTATTTCTTGCCAATCGATCTGTTTACCGCGCTGGAGCATCGCGGACTGCATTACTTCGATGTGTCCCAGGCCCTGGCACTGCGCGTGCGTAACGAACATTCTGTGTGGATGTTGCCACCCCATCTCAATGCGGCCATCACGCTGTTGAAAGAATGGTTGCCGCATGGGGTGGTGAAGGCGAACTCCCATCAGGCGGTGCGCGAGAATCTAAAAAAGGATCGTGAAAGCGTGGTGAATAGTTTGGCCGACGCGGTCGGTCATGATTTGGCGGGGAAGTTGGTAGAGCAGATTGAGCGGGATGAGTGGACATTGACGCCCCAGTTGCATCGCGCACTTCGAACCGCCCTGCGGCGGCGTTCGCCCCGCTGGATCTTTGAATATGGTCGCAGCATTTGGAGTAACGTGTGCCATCTGACACGGCCTTCGCTGAGCGCGGTGGTCGCCTTGGCGGGCGCGGATGGGTCGGGGAAAAGCACGCTGGCCGAGGGGATTATGCTGGCGCGCTATCGCCGCCCCTTTAAGGCATGCCGTTATGTGCATGGCAACATCGGTGTGTTGCCGCGTTTCCGGGATATGCGCGCGGCGATCAATCGTATGCTGGGGCGAAAGCCGAAGAAGGTTGTCGAGTCCGACACACGACTCAAGGGTATGATGACGCCGATTGCGCCTTGGCGCTCGATGCTCTTGTCCGCCTATTACGCGCTGGATTTGTGTCTGGCCCGGTTCCGATTGCGTCGCTGGCGTGGGCAATGGTCATTGGTCGTCATGGATCGCTCATTCTATGACTACTACTATCAATTGGGTCATCGCAATTGTCCGCAATGGTGGCTGAACTGTTTGGCGCTCTGGATTCCGAAGCCGGATCTGCTGCTCTATGTGAAGGGATCACCCGACGCGATTCACGCGCGTAAGCCCGAATTGACCGAGGCGGAAATCGAGCGGGAACAAGCCGTGTTGCAGGAGATGACGAAGCGTTGGCCGTTTGCGGTGACGATTGATGGCACGGCGGGGGTCGAAGCGATGATTCAACAAGCTGTTACGGCGCTGGACCGAAAGGTTTTGGAAGATGAAGACTGTTGAGCGCCTCAACCTCTTTCAATTTCGCGATCGGCCGATCGTTGCTTGCGATGCGAGCTTCACGTCGACGGAGCGTAAAACAGCGCTGGCATTGTGGCCGGCTGCGAATGTCAAACGACGCTGGGTGCGTGGCGTGCTGGGACTTGGTCCCGCGCGAGGCTTGTGGCGATCCTTGGATACGTTGCCGCAACTGTCCATTAGTCAATTGAATCAGCTTTTGCAATGGGCGGGTCTGCTCGACGCGAAAACAACGTGGCTGCTGTTTTGGCCAGGGCGCACAGATCGTCAGCGCTTGTACGTGCGCTATCGTAAGGATGACACCTGCGGATTGATCAAGGTGGCGCTGGATGCAAACAATCGGCGTCGCTTGGAGCATGAAGCCAGCGTTTTGGAGCAATTCGGGGACAAGCCGATGCCGTTCCGTGTCCCTTGCGTGATGGGTTCTCGTGGCTGGGGCGAAAACGTCTGGGCACTGCACTTGTCCGGCTGGCCGGTGGGTGGGGCGAACCGTCCCGGTGAGCCGATTCCCATCTCCCAACGTGAAGCGGTCGAGGCGGCAGATCAGGTGCGCTCCTTTCTAATCCAAGAATCGGTCACAGATCACGCCATGCCGACGAATGCAACCGATTGGTTTGGCGAGTTTTGTACACATGCGCCGCCCAGTGAGTGGGCTACAGCGCTCAAGCAG
>SLAD01000159.1 GCA_007126995.1 Kiritimatiellia bacterium
AGAACGCCCTTTGCAGCATGTCACCTCGATCCTTGCAGGCAAAGAGGGCTTGCGCCTGATTGACGCCTTCGGCAAGATCGAAAACATTACCGGCGCCATCGAAGAGATCGATCTGCTCAACCGCCGCATGCATCAGCGCGCCTCCGGCGGTGATCCCGGTTGCCAAGCCGATGAACGCAATGTGGCGCGGCGCGGGATGCAGCAGCAGAGGGATATGGGCTTGGCGTTCGGCTTCCGCCCACGCGCCGGACGCGCCCAACACGTACTGATTTTGCAGTAGCATCGCCCGCCCCATGCGGGGATCGTCGATGATCGCCAGGCTGCCCTCGCGCCCATGCTGTTCAGCCATCAGTCCCGGCGCTAGCGACGGATGAACGGAATGCAACTGCGGTAAAGCGAAAAGCAGCAGCCCCATAATCAAGGTCATCGCCCCTCGCACCGCCCATGTCCGAACAGGCTGCGTCAGGGCCGGCAAACAGACCCACGCCGCGACGAGATAGGCAAATCCGATCACGCCCAGCCCCTGATACGGCCCGAACAGAGGCAGCAACACCCGGTAGGCCACCTCCGCGCCCACCAGTCCTCCGAGTCCGTTGGCGGCCAGCAACCAGCCCCACCGCAATCGGCTGAGCGGCTCATCCGGTTGACCGGAGGCATTGGCAATCAGCGGGAACCAGAGTCCGGCGACCACGATGGCCGGCCCAAACACCAGAGCCACGAACAGGCTCAACCGTAACAGAAACGTGCTTAACGAGCGGCTACCCGCCGCGAAAGCGAAGTGGGGGGCCAGTGCGTGAAACAACAACGGGCTCAGCGCGAGCAGCAGCCCGGCGACCGCCAGAACGGGGACCAACCCCGCCTCCTGAAAGAACGGTCGTCGTGCACCACCCGCCACAAGGAAGGCGGACAGAGCCAAGCCTGCAATAACGCTGCCCAAAACGGCCGCCGGCGCGAAGAACGAAAGCGGCGCCAGCAACTGCGTCATCAGCAAGGCGATGACCTCCGTGGCCATAATGAGAAATCCCGATGCGGCGGCCATCACCAGATAGGAACGCGCGGGTCGAGTGGCGCGTAGCGACCCCGACGAAATCGGGCCATGCGTCGAAGGCCCGAGCAGCAGATCGACGACAAAACAACCCACCGCCGCAATCAGATTACCCAGCATGACAAAGGACATCACCTGCAACATCGGGAAGCGTGGCAGTAGCCACGCCGACACAGCAAAGAGCCCGATCACCGCCCCCGCCGTGTTAATGGCATAGAGCCACAAGCCGGGATCGGCCCTGCGTGACGCCGGGGAAGGCCAATCGCGCACGGCCAGCGGCAGGAACAGGCCCATCACTGCGGCAGGCGGGAGCACGAGCAGGACGGATAAAGCCGTCTTCAACGCGCCGCCCAGCGGCCCCACCAGCCGGTCCGGCCCCAGCCACGGCCAGAGACCGTCCGCCCACCAGGGCAACAGCAGGATAGGGACAGACAAGCACGCGATCCCCACTTCGGCTGCAGCCAACCACCGCCAAGGACGTCGCACCCGATTGGCCAGGATCGCGCCCGCCAACGCTCCCAGTGCCAAACCCAGGAAGAAACACCCAAACACCCGCGCGGCCGAACCCGCGCTGGCCCCCAATAGATCGACCATCCGACGCGTCCAGAGCAGTTGATGTGCCAACGCAAGCGCACCACCGATGAAGGCCAGCACATGCACGATAGCCAAGGCCCAGCGCCACTTTCCCTCTTTTTCATTTTTTCCTATCACCCTGTTGACACCCCTGCATGCAAATGCTATTGATAGATCATTATCACTTTAGAAGTGTATGACATCTCGGATGGGTATCAAAGGCAAAAACAACGAAGGAGGAAAAATGAAGACTTATCTCAGCAAAACAACTTGGGCCCTGCTGATCGCATGTGCCGTTGGCTTCGGCTTGGCACCCGCAAAAGCGGATATCGTGCTGAATGGCGGTAGTGCCGATATCAATTGGTTCTACCAATCCGGGGGCGATCCTAATGAGCCCGGCACCTGGCACAACGTCTTCCGCAACAAGGGGGCATCAACGGACGCCAGTGGCCTAACCACTCAGTTCCCGGATTTTACGGGCAGTGTCGGGCATGGTGACGACTGGGAATTCAATTCCTTGTCCATCAACCTGAATCTTTCCACCCAATTGGCTGTCGGTGGTACTGACTTCTACATTTCCAGCGGCAACGGATCGCCCTTCTTGGCGGACGGTTCGACAGCCGATCTCGGCATCCGGACGCGGCTGCGCGAGAACGAGGTGGATTTAGGGATTGGAACAAACACAGTGGCCAACCAGTTCGACAACTTTCGGTTGTCATTGGATACGGCTGCATCCACTTACAATGGGCAACCGCTGAACACGTCGGGAGCGCAATTCGCCTTGATCTCTTGGGACACTTTCGAGAATCAGGTCGTCTTGCTCAATACCGAAGCGAACGACCTCTCAAACGACTTTGCCAATTGGGGCCACACACACTACAACTTTGGCTTCTCCGAGTTGGGTGAATACTCGTTGGTCTTCGACTTTGAAGGCGTGGGTGGCACCTACGGCGACATCGCCCCTACAGGGGAAACCACACTGAATTTTGATGTCATCCCCGAACCGTCAACATTGGGGTTGATCCTGCTCGGCCTTGGCTTTGGCGGACTCTTGCGGAAGAAGCGTTTCGCGAACCTAGGGTAAGCTGCCGGTTGTAGGACGGCGCGTTCTGCGCCGTCCTACAAATGGGCAGCATCTTCAGCGATTAAGAATCTGTGGAAAGGGTGCTTACCCGCGCGCTGAACCAATCTTACTTGGATATGCTTACTCAATTCACGCACTCGATATCTGTGTAGAACCTATGAGATCAGCAGGAATTGGCTTATGCTTGTGGGCCTGCATGGCCCTCCCCTCGCTCGCGTTTGACGGCTTCGGTTATCAATCCTATACGGCAGAGCACATGGATCTCGGGGTACGCATCGTGGACGACGAATACGTCGGCTTTTGGAAGAACGATGGCGCAATCATCAACGGCCAGACGACGCCCGCCAATGATGATCGTCCGGCCGCAGGTCTGCGGGCAATGGGCATTTTTGACGACAACAGACTGCCTTTCGTGCGTCCGGCTGGAGATCAATGGAACTTTCTGGGAGTCGACGCCGGGGCACCGATCTATATTTTGCCCGCTCAGCGGGACCCCTTGCTGCCTTATTTGGGATGGAGCACGGAAGACGACTCGCTAGCAGATGATGGCGCGGACGAATACCGGTTCACACTGGTCGACATGACCGGACCGGAAGACAGCGTGTTCTCCGTCTATACGAGTTCTGCAAATGTGCCGATGAACACACTCGCGGGATTCCCCGCCGGTTCCCTCTTAATTGGGGATGGCAGCCATCTACACTTCAACATGGCCTTTTCACACCCCGGAACCTATGACCTCTATTTCCAGTTCGAGGCCCTTGATGGGGGTGCGGTAATTGCGACGGGACAGGACATGTTCCGTTTCCAGATTGTTGACAAGATCAACGACAACGGCGGTTTCGATTCCTATGAGCATTGGCGCCGTACGGTCTTCACTCCCGTACAGATTGCCGATGAGACGATCAGTGGGCCTTCGGCCGCGCCGTTGGAGGACGGCATCAGCAATCTGCAACGCTACGCCTTTGGCGATGATGCGTCAGTCAACTTCATGTGGTTGGAAGACAACGGCACCCCCGTCCCTGGGATCGAGGCACGCATGCGCTTTTCGTCCGGCGATGTCATGCCCGTGGCAGAATTCAGCCCGCAACTGGTCCCGCCCGACTGGAGCGATACGAGCCTATTGTTGGTCGATCAAGAACCGATTCATCACGATCCCGGCATGGAGATACGCACGTATCGCGTTGACCATCCCGAAAGCGCCACGGGCTTCCTGCGCCTCCGGTCCACGCCATAGGTGACACGCACCATGTTTGACCGGCCCACCAACCTTCATCCTTCGCTGACACAGTCTTTGCGCGCGGTGCGCGTGCGTGCATCCCGCTTGCTCGACTTGCAATTGTGGTGTCTGGGCCAGGACGTGCGACAAAAGCCCAATCTCTTGTTGGCGTACGGATTCACCAAGAAACGCCCGCCGGAAAAGACCCCGGGCAGCTCGGAATATGCCGTCTGCCTCGCACCGGATGCGACACTGACCGTGTGGGGCTATGGCGTGCACCTGGCGCAAGGCAGCCATCAGTGCGGACTGTTTTTGC